>NZ_JBHWBW010000178.1:6546-14263 GCF_042735675.1 Kitasatospora sp. NPDC059571 | reverse complement strand
GTCTCCACCGGCGTGGCGATCAGCCCGTCGGGGGGGGCGGGCGCGGCCCCCCAGCCGGGGGGGCCCCCCGCGCGCGGGGGCCCCCCCGGCGCGGGGGGGGGCTGGGGCGCCCCGCCTGCCGCCGCGCCGACAGCGCCCTCTTCTTCCACCCGGCCGGTGAGCGCGGCGCACCGCACCAGGAGCGCGACGACGCCGCGAAGCGGGTCTGCGACGACTGCCCGGTGCGCCGCCCCTGCCTGGCGTACGCGCTCGCCGCCGGCGAACGGTACGGCGTCTGGGGCGGCCTGACGGAGGACGAGCGGCGGCGGCTGCGCGTACGGCTGCGCCGCCGCTCCCGCCAGGCCCCCGGGCTGCCCGGCCGGGCGCCGGGACGGCCCTGACGCACCGCCGCCGACGCGGGCGGTGTGAGGGCCCGCAACGGGGGCAGACGACCGGCGTCCCGGAGGAACCGGGACCGGACGACGGGAGATGACCGTGACGATCCTCTGGGCCCTGGTGGCCGGCCTGGTCGTGGGCCTGCTGGCGAAGCTCGTCCTGCCGGGCCGCCAGCCGGTACCGCTCTGGCTGACCATCCTGCTCGGCGCCATCGGCGCCCTGCTCGGCAACACCCTGGCCTCGTATCTCGGGGTCCGGCACACCGACGGCATCGACTGGATCCGGCACCTGCTCCAGGTGGGCGTCGCCGCGGTGCTGATCGCGGCGCTCACCCCGGTGTACGCCGGCCGGCGCCGCTGACCCCCGCCGCCCGGTGGCCGGCCGGCCCCGGTGGCACCACCCCGTCCGCCACGATGCGAAGGAGAGCGACATGAACGACCTGTGGAACCACCGCCCGGAGAGCGGTTGGACGGACGGCGCGGACCTGATCGGCTACGCGGTCGAGGCCTCGGACGGCCGGATCGGCAAGGTCGACCGGCACTCGGCGGACACCGACGGCGCCTACCTGGTCGTCGACACCGGTCCGTGGATCTTCGGCCGCCAGGTGCTGCTGCCGGCCGGCACGGTCACCGCGATCGACCACGAGGAGCGGACGGTGCACGTCGGCCGGACGAAGGACGAGATCAAGGGCGCGCCCGAGTACGTGAGCACCTCCGCGGCCGTGCCGCCCGAGTACGTCTCGGCGCTCGGCGGCTACTACGGACCGCTGATCTGACCGCCCGGCACTCCCCGGCGGCGCCGTCGGCGCACCGGGGACCGCCGCACCGAAAGGGCCTCCCCCCGGGGAGGCCCTTTCCGGCTCTGTGCTCGGCTCTGTGCCCGGCCCGGTGTCCGGTTCGGTGTTCCGTCCGGCGGTCAGTGCCGGGCGTGCGCCCGCGGTGTCCGGCGGGCCGGCCCGAGGACGGCGTGCCGCTCGTCCTCGGTGAGGCCGCCCCAGACGCCGTACGCCTCCCGGGTGCGCAGCGAGAACGCCAGGCACGGCTCGCGGACGGGGCAGCGGGCGCAGACCCGCTTGGCCCGTGCCTCCCGGGCGTCGTGCGCCGCGCCCCGCTCGCCGGGCGGGTGGTAGAACAGGTCGTCGTCGGCCTCCCGACAGGCGGCGCGGAGCTGCCACTGCCAGGCGTGTCCGGCGGCTCCGGGCAGCCGTGCGGTGTCGGTCATGAGGCCTCCTCGGTGCGGCGGGGGCGGTGGCTGCGGGGAGCGGGGTGCAGCGGCGCGGACGCCGCGCGGTGTCCCTCGGGGACACGGGCGAGCGCCTGCCAGGCGCCGTGCCGGAGGGCGAACCCCAGCCGGTCCAGGACCTCGCGCCCGGTCAGCCGGCGGGCGGGTGCGGCGGGGAAGGTCACCGGGCACCTCCGTGCGGGCCGGCCGTTGCCGGTCGTGCTCCGTGCGCCATCGTCGTGCTCCCTCCGGGCGGCCCGGCCGCCGGTCGGCGGTCGCGGTGCGGCGCGCCTACCCCGCTCCGCGGGGTGCACGCCGGGTCCCCGCGGGTTTCATCGGGCGGATCCGGGTGAGAAGCAGGCCGTCACCGGGTACGGTGCCCCTGGTCGGCCGACCGGAGGCCGGCCCACGAGGTGCCACGGAACGGACGACCGGTCGGCGGAGCCGCCGGCGGTCGCATGCGGAGGACACGGAGACGATGGGCAGCGGTGAGCGGGGTACGGGTGCGGACCACCTCACAGAGGCGGTGCCGCCGGTCAGGACGGCGCAGGGCCCGGCGGGGGCACTGGTCTGCTCCCTGGCCGGGGACCTCGACCTGGACGGACTGGCCGGCGTCGAGGGGCCGCTGCGGGACATCGTGGCCTCCGGACCGGGGCTGCTCTGCGTCGACCTCTCCGAGGTCGGTTTCTGCGACTCCTCCGGTCTCAACCTGCTGCTGAGGCTGAGGCTGGACGCCGAGGACTCGGGGGTGCCGCTGGTGCTCGCCGAGCCGAAGCCGCAGCTGACCAGGTTGTTCGAACTCACCGGGGCCGGTGCGGTCTTCCGGATCTTCGACTCGGTCGAGGAGGCGTGCGCGGCCGGATGAGCACCGCGCCGGGCCGTTCCGGAACGGGCGGCCCGCGGGCAGGGCATTGCAGGGTTGTGCCGGATTTCCACCAGGGTGAGGACATGAGCAGCAGTTCGCAGACCGCCGACGGGCCCGTCGTGGGGCAGCGGCGCCGCTACCTCTTCGGTTCCGCCGGGCAGGTCCGCCTGGCGCGCGAGTTCACCGCCAAGGCGCTGCTCGACTGGGGCCTGGCCGACGACGAACTGCTGGACGAGGACGTCCGCCTGATCGTCTCCGAGCTGGTCTCCAACGCCTGCCTGCACGCCGGGGGCCCGATCGAGCTCGTGCTGGCGATGACCGGGACGGCCGTGCGGGTCGAGGTGTTCGACGGCGGTGCGGGGATGCCGCAGGTGCGCAGCCCGCACAGCTCGACCCGGCCGGGCGGGCACGGACTGCACATCGTCGGCCGGCTGAGCTCCGGCTGGGGCGTGGCCGAGGCCGGCGAGGGCAAGGCGGTGTGGGCCGAGGTCCCGCTGCCGCCCGCGGACTGATCCCGGGCGGGCCGATCCGCGGCCCCGCGCCGCGCATGCCCGTGCGGATCCCGGGCAGGCGGCGGACGACCGCTTCGGACGTCCCAGGGAGTCGTAACGTGAGGATCGCGCAGGCCGGCGCCGCATGCATACCCGTCCCCGTACCGAGCGTGGTGCCGCTGGTGCTGCGCTACGACTCCGAGGACCCCTACGCGGTGGTGCTGGACTTCCCCGCCGACGGCCCCGGCGGCGGGGCGGGCGGCGGTGAGGGCGACGTGAGCTGGCGGGTCTCCCGGGAACTGCTCTGGGCGGGCGTGCGCGGACCGGCGGGCGAGGGCGACTTCCGGCTGCTGCCCTTCGACGACCGGCTGACCGGCCTGGAGTTCCACAACCCGCACGGCGTCGCGCTGGCCCTGGTCGAGACGGCGGACCTGCGGGGCTTCCTGCGGGCCACCGCCGATGCCGTTCTGCCGGGCACCGAGCACCGGCACGTCCGGTGGCCGGACACCGTCGAGGCACTGCTGGGCAGCGCCGGATCCTGAGCCGGTCGGACGGCCCGGGGCCCGCCGGTCAGGCGGCCGCCGGGGTGCGCCGCAGCGGCAGCACCGCGTGCACGACCGTGCCCGAGCCGTCCCGGCGGACGCCCCACTCGTCGGCCACGGCCCGGACGATCGCCAGCCCGCGCCCGGAGACGGCGTCCGGGTCGGGCTCGCGCACCACAGGGCGGCCGCGGCCGCCGTCGCGGACCTCGATGCTGATCCACTCCGGGCTCACCGCGAGCCGCAGCCCGATCGGCGGGCCGCCGTGCCGCACCGCGTTGGTGACCAGCTCCGACAGCGCGAGCTCGGCGTCGGCCAGGCCGGCCGGCGCGACGCCGCCCAGCACCTCGCCGACCGTGCGCCGCAGCAGCGCGCGCGCAGCCCGCGGCGCCCCGGCCGCGTGCGGCACGCGGACCGTCCGCCGCCCCACCCGTTCCTCCGTCGTCATCGTCCGCACCGTCCTCTCGCGTCGGCGGCCCTCTCGGTGTGCTGCTTGCCGCGTTCGCGCCGCGCACACCTGCCGACCGCCGCTCCCGTCACTCCCGCCAGGCGAGGTGGAGGATCGCGAGGTCGTCGGAGTGCCGGCCGCGGTTGAGCCGGTCGGCGGTGGTGACCAGGTGGTCCAGCAGGACGTCGGGCGGCAGCGGGCCGGCCGCACGGACCAGTTCGAGCAGGCCGTCGGTGCCGAGCCGGTCGGGCCCGTCGCCGACGTGGCCCTCGATCAGGCCGTCGGTGAACAGCATCAGCGCCCCGGCCGGCGGCAGGGCGATCTTCGCCGCCTCCCAGCCGCCGTGGCCGGGCATCATGCCGAGGGCGATGCCGTGCGGTGCGTCGGTGCCGGCCCAGCCGTCCCGGGTGTGCAGCAGCGGCGCGTGGTGGCCGGCCAGGTGGACGGTGGCCGCCGAGCGGTCCGGGGAGAGCGTCAGGGTGGCGCAGGTGGCGAAGACGTCCGGGCGGGTCCGCTCGGCGGCCAGCACCTGTTCGAGCAGGGCGAGCAGTTCGGCGTCGCGGTGCCCGGCCAGGGTGAGGGCGCGCCAGGTGATGCGCAGGCAGACGCCGAGGGCGGCCTCGTCCGGGCCGTGGCCGCTGACGTCGCCGATCAGGGTGTGCAGGCAGCCGTCCGGGGTCTGCACCACGTCCAGGAAGTCGCCGCCGAGCAGGGCGCGCTCGCGGCCGGGCAGGTAGCGGCTGGCCACCGTGACCTCGTCCGAGGTGAGCAGCGGGGCGGGCAGCAGGCCGCGTTCCAGCCGGGCGTTCTCCTGGGCGCGGATCTGGTTCTCGCGCAGTTCCGCGGCGGCCCGGCCGGCCTCCTTGCGGTGCACCGCGTAGCGGACGGCGCGCTGCAGCAGCGGTGCGTCGACCAGGCCCTTGACCAGGTAGTCCTGGGCGCCGGCGGCGACCGCGCGGGAGCCGGCCCCGGCGTCCACCAGGCCGGTGAGGACGATGACCGCGGTGTTCGGGGCGGCCCGCAGCACCGAGTCCACGCCGCCGACGCCGGAGGCGTCGGTGAGGTGGAGGTCGAGCAGCACGCAGTCGGCCGGCTCGGTGGCCAGGTGGGCGAGGGCGCCGGCCATGGTGGTGCGGTGCCGCAGCGTGTGGGGCAGGTCGGTGTCGGTGAGCATCTCCTCGACCAGCAGGGCGTCGCCGGCGTCGTCCTCGACCAGCAGGATGCGGTAGTGCTCGTCGGGCGCCTCGGCCGGCACCGCGGGCACGGCCGGGCGGGCGGCTGGGCGCGGGCGGGGGAGCGCGGCCTGCGCCGCGGGGTCGAGGGGGTTCACCGGCGGGCCTCCGGCAGCCCGGGGCCGGCGGCGTCGGCGGCGGCCGGGGCGTCGTCGGGGGCGGCCTGGGCCGGCAGGCCGGGCAGCGCCTCGCCGTCGTCCGGCTGTTCGGCGGCGGGCAGCGTGAAGACCAGGCGGGTGCCCGGGGCGTGCGCGCCGTCGATCCGGATCGTGCCGCCGTGGAACTCCACGATCTTCTTGCACATCGCCAGGCCGATGCCGTTGCCGGGATAGGCGTCGCGGGTGTGCAGCCGCTGGAAGATGACGAACACCTTCTCCTCGAACTCCGGTGCGATGCCGATGCCGTTGTCGGACACGGCGAGCGTCCAGCCGTCCTCCGAGCGCTCGGCGGACAGGTGGACCAGCGGCGGGCGCTCGGGGGAGCGGAACTTCACCGCGTTGCTGACCAGGTTCTGCAGCAGGATGCCCAGCTGGGTGCGGTCGCCCTCGACGACCGGCAGCGGGCCGTGCGTGACGACAGCCCCGGCCTCCTCGATCTGGACGCCCAGCGCCTCCTCGGTGGTGCGCAGCAGCTCCTGCAGGTCGACCCGGTCGTGGCTGCGGTGCAGCCGCCCGACCCGCGAGAAGTCCAGCAGGTCGTTGATCAGCGTCTGCATCCGGTTGGCGCCGTCCACCGCGAACGCGATGTACTGCCGCGCCCGGTCGTCCAGGTCCGCGGCGTAGCGGCGCTCCAGCAGCTGGCAGAAGCTGGCGACCTTGCGCAGCGGCTCCTGGAGGTCGTGCGAGGCCACGTAGGCGAACTGCTCCAGCTCGGCGTTGGAGCGCTGGAGGTCGGCGGTCTGGGCGGCGAGCAGGGCCCGGGCGGCGTCGGCGTCGGCGACCTCGTCGACCAGCCGGTGCCGCATCGCCTCCATGCTCGCGGCGAGGCTGCGCAGGTCGGCCGGGCCGGTCTGGCGGATCCGCCGGTCGAAGGCCCCGCCGGCGACCGCGTCGGCGTCGGCGCCGAGCCGGGCCAGCGGCCCGGTCACCCCGCGCCGCAGCGCCTCGAAGACCAGCACGGCGAGCGCCGCGATCACCGCCGCGATGCAGCCGAAGACCGTGTTGCGCTGGGCGCGCACGGTGCTCAGGGCGGCTCGGTCGGCGGCCCGCGCGCGGCGCAGGCCGTCCTGGAACCGGGTCGAGGCCGTCCGGATGGCGTCGAAGGAGCGCTTGGCGTCGTTCGCGTTCAGGCCGGCCTCGGCGACCGGCGCGCCGGGCGGCGCGGAGACCACCGGCCGCGCCGCGAGGCGCTGCCAGGAGGCGGCCGCCGCGGTGAGGACGGTCAGGTCGGCCGTGGCCCGGTCGTCGCCGGCCAGGACGCCGCGCAGCTCCGCCTCGGTCTGCTGCTGGAGGGCGAGGCCGCGGGTGTAGGGCTCCAGGAACTCGGGGCGCCCGGTGAGCCCGTACCCGCGGACGCCGGACTCCTGGTCGACCAGGGCGGTCTCCAGCCGGCCGGCCGCGTTCAGGGCCGGGGACGTCCGGTCGACCAGCCGGTCGGCGACCGCTCCGGCGTGGACGAAGACCGCGCCGCCGAGGGCGCAGAGCGAGGTGAGCACGACGAGGGCCGCGGCGACGCCGACCCGCAGCCAGCGCCTGGTCGTCCAAGGGGTCCGGTCGGCCCGCCCCGGGCGGTCCTGCGGTGCGGTCGGGCTCGCGGCGGTGCCCGCCGGTGAGTCTGCCACGGTCGTGTGCCTTCCGTCCTCGGCCGCCCGGCGGGTGCCGTTGGCCGCCGGCGTTCACGGCGGACGACACGTTAGCGTGCGTCCGGGCCCGCTTGTCGCCGATGGTGGTCGATCAATAGGGTTGCGCGTATGCCGGGTACCCGAAGAGATCCGTTTCTCACCGGTGGATCGCTCGACGGCACCGCCGGGCGTTGACGACACACCCCCTGCCGTCCCTCAGCCCGCAGTCCCGAGACCCGGAGCCGTGACATGACCACCGCCGTGCCCGCCAGCCCCTACCGCGTCCTGCTCGTGGAGGACGACGCCGCCGACGCGATGCTGATCGAGGACGCCCTCCTCGACGGCGGCGCCGTCCGCTCGATCAGCCAGGTGTCCGACGGCATCGCCGCCCTCGACCACCTGCGCTCGCAGGACGAGGCCCGGCCCGACCTGATCGTGCTCGACCTCAACATGCCCCGGATGAGCGGTACCGAGCTGCTCTCGGTGCTGAAGAACGACGACGAGCTGAAGACCATCCCGGTCGTCGTGCTGACCACCTCCGCGGCGCCGGACGACGTCTCCACGGCCTACCGGCGGCACGCCAACGCGTACGTGACCAAGCCGGTCAACCTCGACGACTTCACCCGCGCGGTCCGCAGCATCGACTCGTTCTACCGGGAGACGGGCGGGCGCGCGCCGCGCCCCGGCCACGCGCGCGCGCCCGCGCGCGGGGGGGCGCGCCGCGCGGCGCGCCCCCCGCGCGCGGGGGGGGGGGGTGGGTGGTGGC
>NZ_JBHWBW010000178.1:4659-6536 GCF_042735675.1 Kitasatospora sp. NPDC059571 | reverse complement strand
CGTAAAACCACCACGACGACCCCCGCGCGGACCGCACCATCGACTCGTTCTCCGGGGAGCCGGCCGCCCCGCCCGCCGCGGAGTGACCCGCGGCGGCCCGTCCGTGGTGTCGCACCGCGGGCCGGCCGCCCCGCCGGGGCAGGCTGGGAGGGTGATGTCCGGATGACGGGCGGCGTGCGCGAGGCCGCCGGAACGGTCTGGCGGCGCGGACGGGAGATCGAGCTCCTGCACCGGTCGATGGCGTTCGCCGCGCTCTGCTTCGTCACGCTGATCCCGCTGCTGGTGGTCATCGCCGCGGCGTCGCCGACCCGGGGGAGCGGCATCGCCGACTGGATCGTCGACGGGCTGGGGCTCTCCGGGCGCTCGGCCGAGGCCGTGGACGGGCTCTTCGCCTCCCGGCGCGAGGTGCTGACCACCACCACCGCGCTGAGCCTCGCGGCGCTGGCCGTGTTCGGCGTCTCCCTGATGGGCGCGGTGCAGAACGCCTACGAGCGGATCTGGCTCCAGACCCCGGGCACCTGGCACGCCGCCTGGCGGCAGGTCGTCGGGCTGGGCGGCCTGATCGCCTACGTGCTGGCCGCCGCCTGGAGCGGGGTGCCCTGGCACGGCTCGGTGGTCCAGCCCGCCCTGCGGGTGACGGTCACCGTGGTCGCGGGGGTGCTGCTCTTCTGGTGGCTGCCGTGGCTGCTGCTCGGCGGCCGGGTGCCCCGGGACACCCTGCTGCCCGGCGCGCTCGCCACCGTGGCCGCCCTGGCCGGGCTGCGGGTCTTCTCCCGGCTGGTCCTCGCACCGCTGATCGTCTCCAACGCGGTGTCCTACGGGGTGATCGGCACGGTGCTGGTCGTCCAGTCGTGGCTGATCGGCGTCGGCTACTGCGTGTACGGCGGGGCGCTGGCCGGGCAGGCGCTGCACGGGCTGGGCCGGGTGCCGCGGCGGCGCGGCCCGCGGTGAGGCCGGCCGCGCTCACCAGCCGGCGGTGCCCCGGCCGCCCTTGAACGGCCCGCGGATCTCCGAGGTGATCCACCCGCCGTAGAAGTCGCCCTCCTGCGGGACGACCGCCTCGCCGTCCACCGTGCAGCGGGTCACCCGCGAGGGGTAGAACGCCACCATGTCCCGGATCGCCGCGAAGCCCGCGGACGGCTCCGGGTAGCTCCAGGCCGCGTCGGCGCTGCGCTCGGCACCGACGACCAGGTCCCAGTACACGGCCGTGCCCTTCCACTCGCACCAGGTGCGCCGCCGGGACGGCACCAGCACCCCCGCGAGGACCGCGGTGGACGGCAGGTAGAACACCGGTGGATGGCTGGTCTCCAGCACCCGGACCGCCCCGGTGCTCACCGCGACCGTGCGGCCGCCGAACTCCACAGTGATCCGCCGGCCGTCCGCCTCCACCCGCGGCGGGCGGGGGTAGTCCCACACCGACTCCGTACCGCGCTGCACGCTCCGCATCGCCCTGCCCTCCACCGTCGCCCCGTACCCGTGGTTCGGAGCCGCGGCCGCCGTGGACGGGTCCCTTCCTCGTCCGGCCGGGTGACGTGCGGCGATGTGCCGCCCGGCGGCCGGAAGGGCTCCCCGGCGAGCCGCCCGCCGGGCCGTACGCTCGCCGCAGACCGCCCCCGGCCGCCGTCCCCGGGCCGCCGGGCGCTGCCCCGTCCACCCGTGAGAGGAACACCCGCGTGCGACTGCCGGCCCCTGTGAGATCCCTGCTCCCCGCGCTCTGCGCGGCCCTCGTCCTCCCGGTCGCCGGGGTGGCGGCCCGGGGGCGGGGGGGGGGGGGGGGCCGGGGGCGGGGGGGGGGGGGGGGCGGCGCGGGGGGGGGGGGGGGGGGTGTGAACCCCCGGCGGGGGCCCCCCCAAACGCCGGCGGCGGGGGGCGCCCGC
>NZ_JBHWBW010000178.1:0-4649 GCF_042735675.1 Kitasatospora sp. NPDC059571 | reverse complement strand
GCGCGCGCGGGGCCCCTCGCCCGCCGGGGCGCCGGGGTGGCGGCCCCGGCCCGGGCCGAGGGCGGCCCCGGGCCGCTGGTGCTGCTGCGCAGCGCCTCGTTCGGCCTGTGCGTCTTCGACACGCCCGGCGGCGGCCACAACTACCGGCTGCGGACGTGCGACGCCGGCGACCTGCACCAGGAGTACGACCGGGAGGTGCTCGGCGACGGGTCGGTGGTCGAGAAGGGCGTCGCCTCCGGCCAGTGCCTCGACAACGACGGCACCTGGGCCTACGCACATGCCTGCAACAGCGGCGACTACCAGCACTGGTGGGAGAAGAACAAGGCCGGCCCGGTGGTGACCGTGCAGAACAAGCAGACCCTGCAGTGCCTGGACACCGACGGTGACGCCGTCTTCGTCCGCGACTGCGGCGAGTTCATCCACCCGAACCAGCGCTGGCAGATCATCACCCTGCGCTGACCCGTGGCGCGGCCGCCCCGGGCCGGGGGGGCGCGCGCCGGGGCCGGACACCTGGGGCGTGGGCGCCCGGCCCCCCCGGCCCCCGGGCGCGCCCCCCCGTCGGGGGGGGCGCCCGGGGCCACGGCGGCGCCCGCGTCGCCCTCCCCCACCGGTGATCCGGCGGTGTGGACCCGCTCGACGCTGCGGAACAAGCTGATGGCTGAGATGGACGCGACCGACCCCGGCGTCGCGCTGGCCGACCTCGACGGGATCACCAAGGCGAAGCCGTACACCGTGCGGTTCTGCCACCCGATCGCGCACGAGCTCGGCCACGCCGCCGTCCAGCGGTACCACGAGGACTTCCAGAAGGTGATCTCCTTCCCGCACGAGACCTGTGCGGCCGGCTACCTGCACGGTGCCGTCGAGGAGATGCTGGCGAACTCCAAGAACCCGCAGGCGGACATCCTCACGCTGTGCGCGCCGCAGAACACCGGGCCGTGCATCCACGGCATCGGGCACGGGATCATGTTCGTCACCAAGCAGGACATCCCGGCCGCCCGCGACCTGTGCGACAAGTTCCCGACCACCAGCCGGAAGATCACCTGCTCCGAGGGCCTGTTCATGCAGCTGTTCGCGCCCGACGAGGAGGACGAGAAGGCCAAGGCCAACCTGCCCGCCGACAAGATCGCCGCCGAGCCGCTCTACCCCTGCCCCGAGCAGCCCGCGCTGTTCCAGTCCGCCTGCTACTTCTACGCGCCGACCTTCTACCTGAGTTCGCACGACTACGCGAACCACCCGGAGGCGTTCGCGAACGTGCTGAAGTGGTGCCTCAACGCGCAGGCCACCGGCGGCGGCGAGGACTGCAGCCGGGGCGCCGGCTCCCGGATCATGAAGTACAACCTGGACCGGCCGGACTGGGCCGCCCAGCAGTGCGCCACCGCCGCCGACACCTGGCAGCGCAAGGCCTGCGCCCAGGGCCTGGTCAGCTACTGGACGGTCAACTACACGGAGTCCGGGGCCGCCGCCAAGCTCTGCTCGCAGATCACCGGCAAGGAGATCGCCGGGTACTGCCGGGCCGCCGGGGGGCTCTCCAAGACCCTCGACTGACCGGAACGGGACGTGGGCGTACGATGATCCGCCACGCAGGTGCGCCGAGGAAGCCGCGCCGGCCCCGCCGCCCCGCCCACCCTGGAGCCGCACCGCCATGACTTCCGAGGACTTCCGCACCGCCGCCCGCAGCGCCGCCGACCTGGTCGCCGACTACCTCGACGGCCTGCCGGGCCGACCGGTCTGGCAGCCGATGGCCGAGGCCGAGCGGCAGGCACTGCTCGACCTGCCGCTGCCGGAGGCCGGGACTCCGCTGGACGAGCTGCTCAAGACGGTCGGCGACCGGATCATGACCGCCCCGATGGGCAACGGCAGCCCGCGCTTCTTCGGCTGGGTCAACTCGGCGCCGCAGCCCGCCGGGGTGCTGGCCACCCTGGCCGCCGCCGCGATGAACCCGAGCTCGGCCGGCGGCGACCACGCCGACGTCCACCTGGAGCGGGCCGTGGTGCGCTGGATCGCCGAGCTGGTGGGCTTCCCGCACCCGGCCGGCGGCGGCCTGCTCACCTCCGGCACGTCGATGGCCACCATCGTGTGCCTGGCGGCCGCCCGCAACCGCGCCGCCCGCCGCGCCGGCGTGGACGTCCGCGAGGACGGCCTCGCCGCACTGCCGCCGCTCACCGGGTACGTCACCGGCGAGACCCACTCCTGTGTCCGCAAGGCCTGGGAGCTGCTCGGCCTCGGCAGCCGGCACCTGCGCACCGTGGCGACCGACGCCGAGGGCCGGCTGGACACCGCCGCGCTCGCCGCCGCCGTGGCCGAGGACCGCGCGGCCGGCCGGCTGCCGTTCCTGGTGGTCGCCTCCGCGGGCACCGTCGGCACCGGCGCGGTGGACGCCTTCGACCCGATCGCCGACCTCGCCGGGCGCGAGGGCCTGTGGCTGCACGTGGACGGCGCGTACGGCGCCTTCGGCGTGCTGGACCCGGCGATCGCGCACCGCTACGCGGGCATGGACCGCGCCGACTCGATCGCCCTCGACCCGCACAAGTGGCTCGGCGTGCCGGTCGACTGCGGCTGCGCCCTGGTCCGCGACACCGCCGAGCTGCGCGGCACCTTCAGCCTGGTCCCCTCGTACCTGCGCGACGAGGCGGCCGGCTCGCTCGGCTGGTTCTCCGAGTACGGCACCGAGCAGACCAGGCCGTTCCGCTCGCTCAAGGTGTGGGCGACCATCGCGCACCGCGGCCGGACGGGCGTGGCCGCCGACATCGCGCACACCACCGCGCTCGCCCGACGGCTGGGCGAGCTGGTCGGGGCCACCAACGACCTGGAGCTGCTGGCGCCGGTGGAGACCTCGATCGTGGCCTTCCGCTACCGCCCGGCCGGCCTCGCCGAGGAGGCGGTGGAGCGGGTCAACCGCGAGCTGCCCGGCGCCGTCCAGGCCCGCGGCCGGGTGTTCGTCACCGGCGCCGTGCTGCGGGGGCATGAGATGCTCCGCGCGTGCCTGCTCAACGCGACCACCACCGAGGCGGACGTCCGCCTGCTGATCGACGAAGTGCTCGCCTGCGGCGCCGCACTGACGGGCCGTACGGACACCGACTGACCGCCGGGCGGGTCGCCCGGTCCCGGGTCCGGGCGACCCGCGCAGACATTTACCGACAGGTCACGGGGGATTCGTGATCGTGAAACACCGGCGCGACACGATGTGTGCATGGATGAGACCACGACTGCCACCACCGCCACCGCTCCTTCGCGCGCCCAGCGGCGCGCCGCCCGGACCCACCGCTGGCGCAGAGAGACCGTCGAACTCGCGGCGATCTTCCTCGCCGTGGCCACCGCCGACCTGGTGGCCAACGTCGTGGTGCACGGCCACGACGGCCCGGCCGTGCTCGGGGTCTCCGCGGTGGCCCTGCTCGCCACCGCGGTGTTCCACGCCTGGTGGGCGCACCGGAGGCCGCACGGGCCGCCGGCCCCCGACACCCATGCGCCGCCCGGGGACGCCGTGACCGGGCCGCTCGACGACTTCGAGGCCGGCACCCTCTGGCGGATCCGCACCACCGTCGAGGACGCACCGGGCAGCCTCGCCCGGGTGTGCACGGCGCTCGCCGCGCACCGGGTGAACATCGTCTCGATGCAGTCGCACCCGCTGCCGAGCGGCGCGGTGGACGAGTTCTTCGTCCGCGCCCCGCAGGGCCTGGAGCGCACCGAGCTGGCCGCCGCGGTGGCCGCCGCCGGCGGGCACGACATCTGGACGGAGCGGGCCGACGCCCACGAGCTGGTGGACGCGCCCACGCACGTGCTCGCGCTGGCCACCCGGACGGCGCTGGACGCAGCGGAACTGCCGGTCGCGCTGCGGCAGCTGTTCGGCCGGTGCACCGTCCGGCAGTACCCGGACCGCGGCCGGACCGCGCCCGCCGGGGTGGACGGGCACGTCATGCGGCTGCCGGTGCCCGGCGGCGACCTGATCGAACTGACCCGGCCCAACCTGCCGTTCACCCCGACCGAGTTCGCCCGCGGGCAGGCCCTGGTCGAGCTGGACAGCCTGCTCGGCCCCCGGGTCCCGAAGGTCGAGGCCCGGCTCGCCCAGCCGGCCGGCGCCGACCTGACCGTCCGCCGCGCCGACCCCGGCGACAAGACCGCCGCGCTCGAGATGCACCGGCGCTGCTCGCCGGACACCCTGCGCAAGCGGTACCACGGGCCGGTGAAGGACGCCGACAAGTACCTCGACCACCTGCTCGACCCGCGGCACGGGCAGACCCTGGCGGTCGAGGAGGGCGACGGCCGGATCGTCGCGCTCGCCCACCTGATGTGGGACGACGACAGCGCCGAGGTCGCCCTGCTGGTCGAGGACGACCGGCAGCGGCGCGGCCTCGGGGTGGACCTGCTCCGCCGGATGGCCGCACTGGCTCTGGAGGCCGGGGTGGATCGGGTGTACGCGGTGACCCACTCCTCCAACACCGGGCTGATCTCCACCATGCGCAAGCTGTCCGCACCGCTGGACTACCAGGTGGAGGAGGGCACCCTGGTGATCACCGCGCACCTCGCGGAGGCGGCCGACCAGCTGCCCGCCCCCTGGCCGACCCGCCCGGGCCGCTGAGGCCACTGCCTCTGCGTCGGCAGACGCGGGCACCGGCCGGTTGGCCCAGACCGGGGACGAGCCCCCGTCGGGC
>NZ_JBHWBW010000177.1:0-14311 GCF_042735675.1 Kitasatospora sp. NPDC059571 | reverse complement strand
CGACCGTCCACCGCCGGGGCCGGCGGGTGCTGCGGGGCCGGGTCAGGCGGGCTGCTCGGCGGTGTGCAGGGCGCTCACCTCCGCGGCGGTCAGCGCCCGGTCGTAGGCGTGCACCTGGTCGATGGAGCCGTTCCAGAAGTCGCCGTTCTGGCCGTTGTACTTGGCGCGGCCGATGGCGAGCGGGCCGGTGCTGACGTCGGCCGGGCCGGACGGGACGGACGCCGAGAGGGTGCCGTCGACGTACAGCTGGATGGTGGAGCTCGCCGCGTCGTGCACGCCGACGAGGTGGTACCAGTGGCCGAGCTGCGGGGTGATCGGCAGCCGGGCCCGGTTGCCGCCGGGGGTGCTGAAGGCGAACGCCCCCTGCCCGTACTGGAGGTAGAACGGGTTCTCGATGCGCCGGCCGTCCTGGCTGACCGCGGTGGCGTAGTTGCCCGGCAGGGCGTCCAGGGTGACCCAGGCCGAGATCGAGTAGCCGGTGGTGGTGTCGAGCACCGGGCCGGCGGTCTGGGCGTACTGGCCCTGGCCGTTGACGTGCAGGGCACTGCCGCTGACGCCGGGGGCCCAGGAGGCGCCGCCGGTCAGCGTGAGGTCGGCGTGGTTCGGGCCCTGGTCGGCGGCGGTGGTGCCGGCGCCCTCGTCGAGTGACCAGGAGCCGCCACCGTGCAGCTCGGATCGGGCCCCGGCGTCGGCGCCGGCCGCGATCACCTTGAGGTTGACCGCGCGGACCTGGGCCGGGTCGACCTTGATCTGCCGGCGGTCGTACGTCCAGAGGCCGTTGAGCTCGTGCTCCACGTCGGTGACCTGGGTGTAGACCGAGCCGGAGAGCTCGGCGCCGGCCGCCGCCAGGTAGAACGTCTCGGTGTTCTGGACGTACTTCTGGGTGAGCGCGGCCTTGTCGTTCACCCCGCTGTAGATCACGGTCGGGGCGCCGGGCCACATGTGGCCGGGGGAGCGGAGGGTGAAGCCGCCGTGCTCACCGTCCATCGCGGCGCGGGTGGCGTCGGGGAACGCCGGGTCGTTGTTGCCGTAGTCGTGGTGGTCGATGATGTCGCCCTTGCCGGAGTCGCCCTTGGAGGCGCAGCAGTTGACGCCGCTGTGGGCGTTGACCAGCCGGGACGGGTCAGCGGCCTTGACGGCCTCGGCGAGCTTGCCGGTGGCGGTGCGGTCCCACTCGCCCCAGCCCTCGTTGAAGACGATCCAGCCGATCACGGAGGGGGAGTTGTGCAGCAGCTTCATCTCCGCGGTGCCCTCGTCGACGAACTCCTGCTGGCCGGCGGCGGTGCTGTAGTCGCCGGAGACGAAGTCCTGCCAGACCAGCAGGCCCAGCTTGTCGGCCTGGTAGTACCAGCGCGGCGGCTCGACCTTGATGTGCTTGCGGACGGCGTTGAAGCCGAGGTCCTTCTGCGCCTTGAGGTCGAAGGCGATGGCGGCCTCGCTCGGCGGGGTGTAGAGGCCGTCCGGCCAGAAGCCCTGGTCGAGTTCGGCGAGCGAGAAGATCGGCTTCCCGTTGAGGACGATCTTCTGGTAGCCGCCGACGTTCGCGAGGGCGATCTTCCGCATGCCGAAGTAGCTCTTGACGGTGTCGGTCTGCTTGCCGCTGGTCAGCGTGACCTTGAGGTCGTAGAGGTACGGGTCGTCCGGCGTCCACAGGTGCTGGTTGGCGACCGGCAGGTGCAGCAGGGTGTTGGCGGGGCCGCTGATCGAGCCGACGATGTTGCCCGCGGCGTCCTTGGCGACCGCCCTGACGAGCGTCCCGGCGGGTGCGCCGGGGGAGTTGACGGTGACCGCGAGGGTGCCGCCGTCGATGTCGGGGGTGGTGGTCAGGCTCTCGATCGAGGTGGCGGCGACGGGCTCCATCCAGACGGTCTGCCAGATGCCGGAGGACTGGGTGTAGACGATGCCGCCGGGGGAGCCGGACTGCTTGCCGATCGGCTGGTTCGCGCCGGCGGTGTCGGTGACGGCGACCACGATCTCCTGCGGCCCGGTGCCCTTGAGGGCGTCGGTGATGTCGGCGCTGAAGCCGGTGTAGCCGCCGGTGTGCTCGGCGACCTTCGTCCCGTTGACCCAGACGGTGGCCCGGTAGTCGACGGCGCCGAAGTTCAGCTTGAGGCGCTCGCCACTGCCGATCCTCCAGTTCTTCGGGACGGTCACCGTCCGCCGGTAGAACATGTGGTCCTCGTGCCGCTCCAGGCCGGAGAGCTGGGACTCGACCGGGTACGGGACGATGATCCGCTCGCCGAGGTCCTTGCCGAACACCGGCTGCTCGCCGGCGGTGGCGGCCGCGAACTGCCAGGGGCCGTTGAGGTTCAGCCAGTCGTCGCGCACCTGCTGCGGGCGCGGGTACTCGGGCAGCGGGTGGTTCGGGTCGACCTTGTCGCCGAACGGGGTGGTGAGGCGGTGGGTGGACGCGTTGTCCGCGGTGCGGGCGATCTCGGGGACAGCCTCGCCGCCGGACGTCAGGCCGCCGGTGCCGTCGTAGCGGACCCGGACCTTCTGGCCCTTCTGGATCGGCTCGGCGAGCTTCACGATCAGCGACCGCTTGTCGTCCTTGGCGACCGCGACGGACTTCAGCGGCATCGCGGTGGTGTCGGCCTCGACCCGCAGGTGGTCGGCGACGGCGGTGGCGTTGCCGACCTTGCCGTCGAAGGTGGCCTGGACCTTGAGGCCGTCCTGGGCGACGGAGAGCGCGACCGGATAGACGCTGAACCCGGCGGGCGGGGTGAACGCGGACTCGGGCACGATCTGCTTCGCCAGGCCGGGGGCGGACCAGCGCAGGTACATGTTGGCGCCGCCGGTGTCCTGGAACATCTCCAGGCGGAAGTCGTGACGTTCGCCGGCGGCGAGGTGGACGGCGGCACTGGTCTGCTCGCGGTCCCAGTCGCCCACCCAGTGGTCGATGACCGGCTGACCGTCGATGAACAGCCGGAAGCCGTTGTCGCCGATCGCGTAGAAGGTGTAGTCCCCGGTGGCGGGGGCCTCGACCTGGCCGGTCCAGCGGGCGGTGGTGTTCTCCTGGCGGCCGGTCAGCTCCTGGAAGGTGTCGGCCAGGCCGGGCAGGTCGATCTGCGGGTCGAGTTCGGTGCCGCCGAGCTCGGCGAAGTCGTGGGCGCCCGGAGCCGACATCCGGTAGTACTCGCCCTTCAGGCCGTGCACCTGGGCGTTCGGGTCGCCGGACGCGAACGCGGTGGCGCCGTCGGCCGGTTCCGCGGCGGAGGTGCCGGGGACCAGGCCGACCACGGGCAGCGAGAGGGTCGCTGCCAGCAGCAGCGCCCACATCCCGCGCCCGTGGCGGCGGGCTGGCTGTCGTCTCATGCGGTTGCTCCTCGCAGGGGGGAGTGGAGGGTGGGGCACCTCCCGGACGGCCGTCCGACCGTCCGGGAGAGGTGGGTGGGGGGTGCGCGCCGCCGGCCCGCGGCCCGCGGGACCGCCGCGGCAGGGGGTGGTGCCGAGGGGGCAGCTCGTGGCCGGACTCCGGCGGCGGGTACGGCGGTGCCCGGTCCGCGGCCGCCCCGGGGGCGTGGACGCGGGCCTCGGCGCGGTGGCGCACGGCATGGCCGCACGGCAGCGCCGGGGCGTGCCGGAGCGCGGCCGTCCGGAGTCGATCCGGCCGGTGCACAGGGGCTGGTGACGACCCGTTGCAACGTTGGAAAATCGGGACAGCCAGAATGACAGCACGGCCCCGCTGCCCTGTCCAGCCCTTGGGGCCCATGCATCACGGGAATGTGTCCGCCGTGCTTCCCGGTGACGTGCTCCGCCCGCTGCCGACCAGGGTTGACGGTGCATCCGGCCGGCGGGCCCCGTCCGCCGCCCGGCGCCCCCGAGCGCTGCGTGCCCGGCCCTGGGCGCCCCCGGTGACCAGCGCTCTTGCGCAGTGGCGTCGCCTCGCCGGCCGTCCGGAGACCCGCCGCGACGGCGCCGTACCCCCCGTCAACCCGGGTGTTCCCGCGGCGGGTTGACGCGCACCCGGCAGCCCTGGGCCCGCCGGGGAATGGGCGGGAAATGCGTGCGAAACACTCTTGCCCGCCGGTTCGGGCGGCCTATATAACGTTGTAAACAGCGACGCCGAGAAGCGCCTCGGACCTCGCACGGTCGTTCCTGCGCCGGATTCCGCTCACCCTCCGCGCAGGGCCCCGCCGGCCCGTTCGGCACCCGCTGTCCATCCCGCACTCAGCCTCTCCACCGAGCCGCCCGGCCCACCTGCCCGGCGGCGGTGTCCCCCGCCAAGGAGTGTCCTCGTCATGAACGCCACGCACGGCCCGCGCAGACTCCTCCTCGCCACCCTGATCGCCGCCTCCGTCGGGCTCGCCGCCACCGGATGCGCCAAGTCCGAGACCCCCGCCGTCGGTTCGGGCGACGGGCAGGCCGCCCAGGTGGCGCAGACCCCGACCGACGCGGCGTCCTCCACGGCCTCGGGCTGCACCCTGCAGAGCTACGGCGCGACGAAGATCGACCTCAAGGACGCGGTGGTCGGCTTCTCCCAGTCGGAGAAGGAGGCCAACCCGTTCCGCATCGCCGAGACCCAGTCCATCAAGGACGAGGCGGCCAAGCTCGGCGTGAAGAAGCTGCTCACCACCAACGCGCAGTCGCAGCTCTCCAAGCAGATCAGCGACATCCAGGACATGCTGAACCAGGGGGCGCAGCTGCTCATCGTCGCGCCGCTGAACTCCGACGGCCTCCAGCCGGCGCTCGCCGCCGCCGCGGCCAAGCACGTCCCGGTGATCACCGTGGACCGCAAGATCAACGCCACCGCCTGCAAGGACTACCTGGCCTTCATCGGCTCGAACTTCGTCGAGCAGGGCAAGCGGGCCGCCGATGCGCTGATCCAGGCCACCGGCGGCACCGGCAAGGTCGCGATCCTGCTCGGCGCCTCCGGCAACAACGTGACCACCGACCGCACCAGCGGCTTCGTCGACGAGCTGAAGGCGAAGGCCCCGGGCCTGGAGATCGTCGCCCAGCAGACCGGCGAGTTCGCCCGCGACAAGGGCCAGCAGGTCATGGAGCAGCTGATCCAGTCCAAGCCGGAGATCACCGCGGTGTACGCGGAGAACGACGAGATGGGCCTCGGCGCGGTGACCGCGCTCAAGGGCGCCGGCAAGAAGCCGGGCAAGGACGTCATGGTGGTGTCGATCGACGGCACCCGCAACGCCGTCCAGGCCCTCGCCGCCGGCGAGTACAACGGGGTCATCGAGTCCAACCCGCGGTTCGGCCCGCTGGCCTTCGCCACCGCGCAGAAGTTCTTCTCCGGCGAGGCGATCCCGCAGGACATCGTGATCACCGACCGCGCGTACGACGCCGCCAACGCCGCCGCCTCGGTCGCCGGCGCGTACTGACCCGGCCCGCACCGCACACCCCGGGCCGCCGCGCACACCCCGCCGCGCGGCGGCCCGGAACCACCCCTCGACCCTCCGGAAGGCCAGTGACCATGGCACCCCCCGAAGCGGCGGCCACCCGGGCCGCCCCCGCCGACCTCCCCGCGGCCGCCCCCGTGCTGGAGGCCCGCGGCGTCAGCAAGCGATTCCCCGGCGTGGTGGCCCTCGACGACGTCTCCTTCGCGCTGCGGCCCGGCGAGACCCATGCCCTCGTCGGCGAGAACGGGGCGGGCAAGTCCACCCTCATCAAGGTCCTCACCGGCGTCCACCGCCCGGACGGCGGTGAACTCCTGCTGGCCGGCGCCCCGGTGTCGTTCGCCCGGCCCTCCGAGGCGCAGCGGGCCGGCATCTCCACCATCTACCAGGAGGTCAACCTCGTCCCGCTGATGAGCGTGGCGCGGAACATCTTCCTCGGCCGCGAACCCGTCAAGCGCTTCGGCCTCATCGACTTCCCCCGGATGCACCGCGAGGCGGCCGGGCTGCTGGCCGGCTTCGGCATCGACGTCGACCCGCGCCGGCCGCTGCACACCCTCGGCCTCGGCACCCAGCAGATGGTCGCGCTGGCCCGCGCGGTCTCCGTCGAGGCGCAGGTCGTCGTGATGGACGAGCCCACCTCCTCGCTGGAGCCCCGCGAGGTCGAGACGCTCTTCCGGGTGGTCGGCGAACTCCGCCGCCAGGGCATCGCGATCCTCTACGTCAGCCACCGGATGGACGAGCTCTACCGGCTCTGCGAGCGCGTCACCGTGCTGCGCGACGGCCGCCACATCCACACCGGCGACCTCGCCGACCTCGACCGCATGCAGCTGGTGTCGATGATGCTGGGCCGCGACGTCGCCGAGGTCCGCCGGCACGGCGTCACCGGCTTCGGCGACGAGGGCCACGCCGTCGCTCGCGAACCCGTGCTCGTCGCGGACGATCTGATGGTACGTCACCGCATTGACGCGGTCTCCCTCGCGCTGCGCCCGGGCGAGGTGCTCGGCCTCGGCGGGCTGCTCGGTTCCGGCCGCAGTGAGACCGCGAAGGCCCTGGCCGGCGCGCTGCCGCTGGACGGCGGCACGGTCACCGTCGGCGGCCGTACGCTGCGCCGCACCAGCTCGGCGGGGGCGATCCGGGCCGGCATCAGCATGCTGCCCGAGGACCGCAAGGCCGAGGGCATCATCCCCGGGCTCTCCGTACGGGAGAACATCGTGCTCGCGGCGATGCCGCGGCTGTCCCGGGCCGGCATCGTCTCCCGGGCCCGGCAGGACCGGGTCGTCGAGGTCTTCATGAAGCGGCTGCGGATCAAGGCCTCCAGCCCCGAGCAGAAGGTCTCCGAACTCTCCGGCGGCAACCAGCAGAAAGTGCTGCTCGCCCGCTGGCTCTGCCTGGAGCCCACGGTGCTGCTGCTGGACGAGCCCACCCGCGGCATCGACGTCGGCGCCAAGGCCGAGGTCCAGGCGCTGATCGACGAACTCGCCCGGGAGGGCCTCGCCGTCCTGCTGATCTCCTCCGACATCGAGGAACTCGTCGAGGGCGCCGACCGGATCGTCGTGCTGCGCAGCGGCGCGGTCGCCGGCGAGCTCACCGGCGACCGGGTCGGCGAGAGCGAACTGCTGGCCGTCCTCGCCGACCACGGCTCGGACCGGGCCGAGCCCGAGCCCGCCGCGGACTCCGAGCGCGCCGCGGAGCCCGAGCCCGCCGCCGGGGACGCCGGGCCCGGCGACGGCCCGGCCCCCGCCCAGCCCCGCCCGGCCCGCGCCGGCAAGGAGGACCCCCGATGACCCAGGCGACCGCCGTCCCCGCGCGCGGCCCGATCCGGCTGCCGAGCTCCGCGTGGTTCCAGGAGTACGGCGTCTACGCCGCGCTCGCGGCCCTGCTGGTGTTCAACGCCCTGTTCACCGACCGCTTCCTGACCGCCGACAACCTGCGGACCCAGCTCGTCCAGGTCGCCCCCGTGGTGATCGTGGCGCTCGGCATGGCGCTGGTGATCGGCACCGAGGGCGTGGACCTCTCGGTCGGCTCGACGATGGCGCTGGCCTCCGCCCTGCTGCCGCTCTACCTCGGCTACGGCCTCGTCCCGGCCCTGCTGATCGCGCTGCTCACCGGCGCGCTGGTCGGCGCGGTCAACGGCACCCTGGTGTCGGTGGTCGGGCTGCAGCCGATCGTCGCGACGCTCGCCCTGTTCGTCGGCGGCCGCGGCCTGGCCCTGGTCTTCGCGGACGGGCAGCTCAAGCAGATCATCAACCCCGACCTGCTGGCGCTGGGCACCGACAGCCTGCTCGGCGTCCCGCTGGTCGTGGTCATCGCCGGGGTGCTCGCCCTCGCCGTGGCCGGCCTGGTGCACCGCACGACCTTCGGCCGCCAGGTCGTCGCCGTCGGCGGCAACCGGTCCGCGGCCGCCCTCGCCGGACTGCCCGTCCGCCGCCTGCTGGTCGGCGTGTACGTGCTGTGCGGGGTGCTCGCCGCCCTGGCGGGCGTGCTCGCCACCGCCCGGCTGACGGCCAGTGACCCGTCCACCCTCGGCACCCTGATGGAGCTCTCCGCGATCACCGCCGTGGTGGTCGGCGGGACCCCGCTGACCGGCGGGTCCGTCCGGGTTCTCGGCACCGTCGCGGGCGCCCTGCTGATGCAGCTGCTGCGCGCCACCCTGGTCAAGCACGACCTGCCCGACTCCACCGCCCAGATCGCCCAGGCGGCCATCATCCTCGCCGCCGTCTACGTCGCCCGGGAGCGCCGGTCCCGATGAACCCCACCCCCGCACTCGGCCTGCCCGAGCCCGCCACCGCCCCGTCCGCCCCGCCGGCCGCAGCCGCCGGCCGCACCGCAGGCCCGGCGGGCCGCGAGCGCCTGCTGGCACTGCTCCAGCGCCAGGGCGTGCTCGCCGTCCTCCTCGTCGTCGTCGTCCTCTCCTCGATCGTCTACCCGAGCTTCGGCACGCTCGACAACGCCCGCAGCATCACCGTCCAGGCCTCGTTCCTCGCCGTCGTCGCGCTCGGCATGACCCTGGTGATCATCACCGGCGGGATCGACCTGTCGGTCGGCTCGGTCTTCGCCCTCGGCGGTGTGCTGGCCGCCTGGGCCTCGCAGTGGGGGATCGTGCCCGCGCTGCTGCTGCCGCTCGCCGTCTGCGGCGCGATCGGCGCGGTGAACGGCCTGCTGGTGGCCAGGGCCGGGATGGCCCCGTTCATCGTCACGCTGGCCTCCCTGCTGGCCGCCCGCGGCCTGCTGCTCGCCATCACCCACGAGGGCGCCACCACCTATCTGGTGCCGCGGGGCGCGGCCGTCGCCGCGCGCGGCCCGGGCCCCCGCGGGGGGGGGGGGGTCCCCCCGCGGGGGGCCCGCGGCCAGGTGGGCGCCGGCGGCCTGCTGCTGCAGCGCACCTCGTTCGGGCAGACCCTGTTCGCGGTCGGCGGCAGCGCGGACGCCGCCACCCTGATGGGCCTGCCGGTCGCCCGCGCCAAGGTGACGGTCTACCTGCTGAGCGGCCTGCTGGCCGGGCTGGCCGGGGCGATCAACGCGGCCCGGCTCTCCTCCGGCGTCACCATCGTCGGCGTCGGCATGGAGCTCGACGCGATCTCCGCCGTCGTCATCGGCGGCACCCTGCTGGTCGGCGGCGCCGGCTCGGTCAGCGGCACCCTGTGGGGCGTCCTGCTGCTCGCCGTCATCCAGAACCTCATCAACCAGATCGGCTCGCTGAACTCCTCCTACCAGTCGGTGGTCAGCGGCGGCTTCCTGATCCTCGTCGTGGTGGCGCAGCGCTACCTCGCCCGCGGCCGCCGCTCCACCTGACCGGCACCCGGCCGCCCCGCCGGCCGGCGGTGCCCGGTTCCGCACAGCCGGTCCCGGGCACCGCCGGGGCCGTTCCCAGCCAATGAAGGAGCGCCGTGGGCGTCAGCCTCAAGGACGTCGCGCAGCGGGCGGGCGTCTCGGTCAAGACCGTGTCCAACGTGGTCAACAACTATCCGCACGTCACCCCGCAGATGCGCGCGCGCGTCCAGCACGCCATCGACGAGCTGGGCTACCGCCCCAACCTGACCGCCCGCCACCTGCGCAAGGGGCGGACGGGCATCATCGCCCTCGCGGTGCCCGAGCTCGGCAACCCGTACTTCGCGGAGCTGGCCGGCGCGGTCATCGACGCGGCCGCCGCGCACGACTACACCGTGCTGGTCGACCACACCGCCGGTCGGCGCGAGCGGGAGATCCTGGTCAGCAAGGGCTTCAGCTCGCACATCATCGACGGCCTGATCCTCAGCCCGATCCACCTGGAGGCCGAGGACCTCACCGGCCGCGACGAGACCGTCCCGCTGGTCCTGCTCGGCGAGCGCGAGTACGAGGCGCCGTACGACCACATCGCCATCGACAACGTGACCGCGGCCCGCGAGGCCGTCCGCCACCTGCTCACCCTCGGGCACCGGCGGATCGCCTTCCTCGGCTCCCGGACGGGCCACGAGCGCCAGCCCGCCCACATGCGGCTGCGCGGCTGGAGCGAGGAGCTGCGGGCCGCGGGGATCGAACCGGACTCCTCCCTGGTGGTCGTCACCGACGGCTACGGGCGGGCCGACGGCGCCGCCGCGATGGCCGCCCTGCTCGACCGCGGCGAGCGGCCCGACGCGGTCTTCGCCTACAACGACCTGATCGCCATCGGCGCCATGCGCACCCTCACCGAACGCGGACTGCGCATCCCGGAGGACGTCGCCGTGGTCGGCTTCGACGACATCGAGGACGGCCGTTTCGCCGCCGTCGCCCTGACCACGATCGCCCCGGACAAGACCGCCATCGCCCGGCTCGCGGTCGACCGCCTGGCCGCCCGCCTCACCGGGCGGCCGCCGGCCGAGCCCCGGCGCGAGCGGCCCGGCCACCGCCTCGTCGTCCGCGACTCCACCGCCGGCCGGCCGTACTGACGCCCCGTCGTCCGCACCGCCCCCGCCCGCACCTTCGACCTCCGGCCCTCCGAGGAAGCGACCATGCCCCGACCCACCGTCCACCGCCTGCCCTTCGGCACCGCCCCCGGCGGCACCGCCGTCGACCTCTGGCGGCTCGACTCCGGCACCGGTGTGCACGCCGAGATCCTCACCTACGGCGGCATCCTGCACCGGCTCGTCGTCCCCGACACCCGGGGGCGCGCCGCCTCGGTGGTGCTGTCGCTGCCGACCCTCGACCAGTACGCCGAGAAGAGCCGCTACCTCGGCGCGCTGGTCGGCCGGTACGCCAACCGGATCGCGCACGGCCGGTTCACGCTCGACGGCACCGAGCACCGGATCCCCGTCAACGACCGCGGCCACGCCCTGCACGGCGGGCCGGACGGCTTCGACCGGCGGGTCTGGCACGCCGAGCCGGCCCGCGAGGACGGGTGCGCCGCACTGCGCCTCACCCTGCACAGCCCGGACGGCGACATGGGCTTCCCCGGCGCCCTGGACGTCACCGCCACCTACCGCCTGGACGGCGCCGGCACCCTCGCGCTCGACTGGTCCGCGGCCACCGACCGGCCCACCGTCGTCAACCTCACCAACCACGCGTACTTCAACCTGGCGGAGGGGCCCGACATCCTCGGCCACGACCTCGCCGTGGACGCCGACGCCTACCTGCCGGTCGACACCGCCGGGATCCCCGCCGGCGGCCCGCAGCCCGTCGCCGGCACCGCCTTCGACCTGACCGCCGCCCGCTCCGTCGGCGTCGCACTGGCCCGGCCGGACCGGCAGCTGCGCGAGGCCGGCGGCCTGGACCACTGCTGGGTACTGCGCCCGAGCCCCGGGCGGCACACCCCGCGCCGGGCCGCCCGCCTCACCGCGCCCGGCGGACTGCGCACCCTGGAGGTGTGGACCACCGAACCCGGCCTCCAGGTCTACACCGGCAACCAGCTCGACGGCTCGCTCGTCGGCCCCGGCGGCCGAGTGTACGGGCGGCACGCCGCGGTCTGCCTGGAGACCCAGCACTTCCCTGACGCGCCGAACCGCCCCGACTTCCCCGCCACCGTGCTGCGCCCGGGCGAGGTCCTGGCCAGCCGCACCGAGTACCGCTTCCCGCACCTGTCCTGACGGAGCGTCGGGGATCAGGGCTGCTCGCGGGCGTACCCGAGGGAGTCGGCGAACGCGCGGTACGAGGACTCGACGTCGAAGAGCGCGGCGAGATCGGCGCCCCCGGTGCCGGCCGCGGCGTTGCTCAGGCAGTCGGTGGTGACCTTCTCCATCTTGTCGAGCGTCTCCTCCCAGCTGCGGCGCGCGGCCTCGTCGGGCAGGGTACGGAAGGCCTTGGCCGCCTTCACGTCGTCGAGCACCTGACGGCACCGCGCGGCGATCGCGGGGTCCTTGCTGCCCGAACCGCTCGCCTGGCCCAGGACGGTCAGGTCCTTGCCGATGGTGACGGCGTGATCCTTGCCGCCCTTCGCGGACCAGCTCGCCACTGTCTCCTTGTCCTCGGAGCAGCCGGCCAGGGCGGTGAGCAGCAGGGCGGCCCCGGCCCCGACGAGCGCGCCCCGCACGACGTGACGCGGGCCTACGGACAGGTTCATGGGATGCGTCCTTCGCTTCGTGTGAACTGTCCTGACAGCCTGCCAGCCGCGTGTGACAGCCGTGCGGCCCGGTGCCCTCGTCCGGGCGTCCGCCCGTACCGGGCGCCACACTCAGTGGTGCCAGCGCCGCTGCTCCGCCATCCGGCGCCGGATCACCCACAGGTCCACCAGCGCGACCACGGCGAACAGGGCGCACACCGCGGCCACCGCGGTGTAGAACGCCGTCCCGGGATCGGCGTTCGGTGCCGCGAGGGCGGCCAGGACGGCGGCGCCCGCCGCGCCGAGCACGAACGCCGGGGCGAAGATCAGCGAGAGCATGCGGCGGGCGGCCAGGTCACTGGCGGCCCAGCGGGGTTCGGAACCGGAGTGCCGCCAGCGCCGGGCGGCGGCCCGCCCCCGGCGGTCCGCGGCGCGGACCTGCCACTGCTCGGCGACGTGGTGCCTCATCCGGTGCGCGTGGGCCATGGTCGGTTCCTCCCTCCGGCGCGGCGCCGGTCAGGGCTCCAGGCAGGCGGCCGGCAGCGGGAACCAGCGCAGCGCCTCGAACCCGGGCGACAGGCCGGTCGGGCCGTCGCCGTCCGCGTCGGGGCGCTCGGCCAGGATGTGCCGGGCGTCGGCCAGGTGGCGGGCCAGCGCCTCCTCGCCGAGCGGGGCGCCCCCGCGCGGCCAGCGCGGGCCGTGGTCGTCGTAGCGCAGGTCGCCGAGGCGCAGCGGCGGCTCGCCGGGGGAGCGGCGGTGGCGCCACAGCCCGCTGCCGGGATCGAAGCGGTAGTCCGGCAGCAGCCGGTGCCCGTACGTGGCGAGCAGATCGACCGCGTCGATCAGGTAGTCCCGCACGGTGTCGGTCAGGAAGTAGTGGAAGTTGATCCTCGTCCAGCCCGGCTTGATCCCCTCGCAGCCGTGCCCGGTGACCTCGTCGCGGAAGGCGTGCGAGTGCGGTGCGTCGATCGACAGCAGCCGGTGGCCGTAGGGCGCGGCGCAGGAGCACCCGCCGCGGGCCTGGATGCCGAACAGGTCGTTGAGCAGCGCCACCACGAAGTTGTGGTGCAGGTAGCGCCCGCCGTGGCCGATCCGGAACGAGACGATCGACAGTCGCGGCGCGTCGTGGCTGCCGAGCACGTCGATCCGCGGGTTGTGCCGCCACAGGGCGAGGGCGGTGCGCCACAGCCGCTCCTCGCAGGCCTGGATCAGATCGGTGCCGACGGCCTGCTTGAGGCCGAAGACCAGCCCGGCCCGGACGGACTCGACGATCGCGGGGGTGCCGCCCTCCTCCCTGGCCACCGGGTCCGCCAGGTAGCGGTGCCCCTCCGGGTCGACGAAGGCGACGGTGCCGCCGCCGGGCGCGGTCGGCACCTGGTTGCGGACCAGGTCGCGGCGGACCACCAGCACCCCGGGGGTCTGCGGCCCGCCGGGGAACTTGTGCGGCGACAGGAAGACGGCGTCCTTGTGGTCCCCGCACCCGGGCGCGCTCTCGCCGACCCGGATCGGCACGTACGGGCCGGCTGCGGCGTAGTCCCAGAACGACAGGGCGCCGTGCTCGTGGAGGGTGCGCGCCACGGCGTCCGCGTCGGTCAGGATGCCGGTGACGTTGGAGGCGGCCGAGAAGCTGCCGATGCGCATCGGGCGGTCGGCGAAGCGGACGAGCTGCGCCCGCAGGTCGGCCAGGTCGACGTGGCCGTCGGCGTCGGTGCCGATCTCGACCACGTCGGCGATCGACTCCCGCCAGGGGAGTTCGTTGGAGTGGTGCTCGTACGGGCCGACCAGGACGGCCGGGCGCTCGGCCGGGGGTATCCGGCGGCGCAGTCCGTAGCGGGCGTCGAGCCCGGCGGGCAGCCGCAGTTCGAGGATGCCGACGAGCTTGTTGACGGCGCCGGTGGCCCCCGAGCCGCAGAAGATCACCAGGTGCTCGTCGGTGCCGCCGACCGCGTCCCGGATGAGCCGCCGCGCGTCCTCGCGCAGCCGGGTGGTCTGGAGGCCGGTGCCGGAGCTCTCGGTGTGGGTGTTGGCGTACCGGGGGAGGACGGCCTCGCGGATGAAGTCCTCGATGAAGTCGAGGGAGCGGCCGGAGGCGGTGTAGTCGGCGTAGGTGATCCGCCGCGGTCCGTACGGGCCGTCCAGCACCGCGCCCTCGCCGACGAGTCCGCGCCGGACCCGCTCGACCAGCGGGGACGACGGGGGGCTGTCGGCAGCGGCCTCCGGGTGCGTGTCGGTGACACTCATGCGACCACTCCTCCCCGCCGGCGGCAGCGAGCCGCGGACAGCGGGTCGCGGACGCCCTGCGCACTTCCAGCATACGGTGCGGGGTATCGGCGGGCGGGCCGGCCGGACCGTTCCGCGCGCGTGTCGTGGGCGCGGGCCCCCCGCCCCCCGCCCCCCAGGGGGAAGGGGCGGGGGGACAAGCGGGCCGTGGCTCCCCCGCCCCGCAGGCGCGGCCGGGGGGTGAGAAGACCCA
>NZ_JBHWBW010000176.1:6974-14430 GCF_042735675.1 Kitasatospora sp. NPDC059571 | reverse complement strand
CCTCGCCGCCCAGGGCACCGGCCCCACCGACCGGGACATCCTGGAGGTCGCCCGGCGCGCCACCGTCGCCCTCACCCGCCCGGACGGCGACGACGCGTAGGCGTCGACGGGCGGGCACGGCACCGTGGCCGGAGCACGGCGCGGGCGCGGACCCATCGGCCGCCGCGGCGCCGTCGGCGGTGCGGTCAGGCCGCCCAGGTCCTGAGGGCGGCGGCAACGTCGGCCGCGGTCGTGTCCGGACGCTTGAGTTCCGTGGCCACCGCCGTCACGCGCTCCTGATCCAGCTTCACCGGCACGCCGCTGGCCAGCAGATAGCCGTGCGCGACGGCCACCGCCACCCGCAGGTTGGAGCGCTCCAGCCACGGCAGCCGCCCCAGCGTGTGCACCAGCGCCGCGGCCCGCGCGTACGGCCCGTCGTAGACGTCGCGCCCGGCGACCACCGCCCGGTGCCGCTCGACGGCGGCGATCGCCACCCCGTAGTCCACCGGCGCCGGATCACCCACCCCGGCCCGCTCGGCCACCTCGAGGATCCACGCGAGATCGACGTGCAGGATCACGCCGCCTCGATCCCGTCGAGCAGGTCACCGTACTCGTCCAGCACCTGCTGGGCACCGGCCAGGAAGGTGTGGCGCAGCCGCTCGTTGTCGTCCCGGATCAGCTGCGCCACATAGTCGTTGACCGGCACGCGGCGGGTCTCGGCGGCGTGCTTGGCCATCTCGGCGACCGTCTCGTCCATGCGGAGATTCACCTGGGTCTTCGCCATGACACCGACGATAGCAGGCCGAGATAGCACGTGATAGCACCCCGGCTCGACCCGACCTGACCCGACCCGGCTCGACCCGACCTGACCCGGCTCGACCCGACCTGACCCGGCTCGACCCGACCTGACCCGGCTCGACCCGACCGGCGCA
Organism: Kitasatospora sp. NPDC059571; assembly: GCF_042735675.1. Classification (NCBI taxonomy): domain Bacteria; kingdom Bacillati; phylum Actinomycetota; class Actinomycetes; order Kitasatosporales; family Streptomycetaceae; genus Kitasatospora; species Kitasatospora sp. NPDC059571. Next base: position 13,519 of record NZ_JBHWBW010000176.1, on the reverse strand, counting down.
TCGGCCGTCACGAGGCGGCGAACCGCCCCGCCTCGGTGATCCGGCGCAGGAAGCGGCGGGTCCGCTCGTGCTGCGGGTCGCCGAGGACCTGCTCGGGGGCGCCGCGTTCGACCACCGTCCCGGCGTCCAGGAAGCACACCTGATCGGCGACCTCCCGTGCGAAGCCCATCTCGTGGGTCGAGACCACCATCGTCATGCCCTGCTCCTTGAGGTCGCGGACCACCGCGAGCACCTCGCCGACCAGCTCGGGGTCGAGCGCCGCGGTGATCTCGTCGAGCAGCAGCAGCCGCGGACCGGTCGCCAGGGCCCGCACGATCGCGACCCGCTGCTGCTGGCCGCCGGAGAGCCGGTCGGGGTAGTCCCCGGCCCGGTCCGCCAGCCCCAGCCGGCCCAGCAGGTCCCGAGCGCGCTCCTCGGCCTCGGCCCGGGCCACCCGGTGCACCCGGCGCGGCGCCAGCGTGATGTTCTCCAGCACCGTCATGTGCGGGAACAGGTTGTACTGCTGGAAGACGACACCGATGCGCCGCCGCACGGCATCCCGGTCGGCCCCGGGATCGGTGATCTCCTCGCCGTCCAGCAGGATCGCACCGTCGTCCACGTCCTCCAGCAGGTTGGCGCAGCGCATCAGCGTGGACTTGCCGGAGCCGGAGGCCCCGATCAGCACGGTGACCGAGTGTGCGGGCACCGCGAGGTCCACGCTGCGCAGTACCACCTGCGGGCCGAAGGCCTTGCGGACCTCCTGCAGCTCCAGGACCGGAACGGCGGGGTCGAGCGGCGTCACACCGCACCTCCCTGGTGGCGGCGGCCCTCGGTCCGGGCGGTCACCCAGTCCGTGAACCGCGTGAGCGGAACGGTCAGCACGATGAAGGCGAGCGCGGCGACCAGGTACGGCGTGTAGTTGAAGGTCTGCGCCGTGATGATCTTCGCGGCGTAGACCGCGTCGATGACACCGCCGATCGACACCAGCCCGGTGTCCTTCTGCAGGGAGACCAGGTTGTTCAGCAGCGGCGGCACGACGCGCCGTACCGCCTGGGGGAGGACCACGTACCGCATGGCCTGGGCGTGCGTCAGCCCGAGCGAGCGGGCCGCGGCCCGCTGGCTGGGATGGACGGACTGGATGCCGGCCCGGAAGACCTCCGACACGTAGGCCGAGTAGGTGAGGACCAGTGCGGCCCCGCCGAGGAGCAGCGGGTCGGTGGTGACGCCGGTCAGCCGCAGGGCCGGCACGCCGGTGATCATGATGAGCAGGCAGATGATCATCGGCAGGCCGAGGAAGAAGTCCACGTACGCCGTCGCCAGCAGCCGCACCGGCAGGAACGCCGGGCCCCGCAGGGTCCGCAGCAGCGCCAGGACCAGTCCGAACACCAGGATGAGCGCCCCGCAGACCGTCATCAGTTCGAGGTTGGTCCACAGGCCCTCCAGCACCCGCGGCAGGGCCTGCCGGGCGTAGGAGGCGTTCAGGAAGGTCTCCCGGAAGCGCGGCCAGCCCGGTGAGTTGGCGATCGCCAGCCAGAGTGCGGTGCCCGTCAGTGCGGTGCTGGCCGTGGCGACCAGCCCGGCACGCCGGGTCCGGCGGCGCCGGTGGGCCTCGCGGGCGAGCCGCCGGGCCGACGGCCGGTACGCGTCGTCCGTACCGGCCGCCGGCCTGTCGTCCTCGGCGGTGGGGGCGCTCACCCCAGCACCGGCGCCGAGACGGCGTCGGAGAGCCACTGCTTCTCCAGCTTCGCGAGCGTGCCGTCGGCCCGCAGCGAGTCGACGGCGCCGGTCACGCAGCCGGTGAGGGCGCTGCCCTTGTCCAGGACGAGGCCGAACTGCTCGGGCGAGCCGCCGGTGTTCTGCAGCTGGCCGATGACCTGGGCGTCGGTCACCTCGGCCCCGGTGACGTAGAAGGCGGTCGGCAGGTCCAGCACCAGGGCGTCGATCTGACCGTTCTTCAGCGCGGTCTTGGCGAGGTCGTTGCTGTCGAACACGGCCGGCTGCACGGAGGGCCGGATCTGGCCGGTGACGGCGGCCAGGCTGGTGGAGCCGACCTGGGCGCCCAGCTTGACGCCCCGGAGGTCGGCGAGGCTCTTGGCCGACGCCGCCTTGGAGCCCTTCAGCGCGACCACGGCCTGGTGGACGTCGTAGTACCCGGAGGAGAAGTCCACCGCCTTCTTGCGGTCGTCGTTGATGGACACCTGGTTGAGGTCGAAGTCGAAGTCCTTCGCGCCCGGGGCGAAGGCCTTGTCGAACGGACTGACCGTCCAACTGACCTTCTCCTTCGGGTAGCCCAGCCGCTCGGCGACCGCGTAGGCGACCGCCGACTCGAAGCCCTTGCCGTTGGCCGGCGCATCGTCGGAGAACCACGGCGCGTACGCGGGCTTGTCGGTACCGATCGTCAGCGTCCCGGCCTTGTGGGTGGCCAACGCGCCCTTCGCGCAGTCGGCGGCACCGGTCGAGGCACCGCTCGCGGCGGTCGCCCCGGGGGCGGCGGCGTCCTGCGGGGCGCAGCCGGCGAGCGCGGAAGCGGCGAGCAGCACGGTGGCCAGCGAGGCGGCGCCGGCGAGGCGGCGGGCGAGGGCAGGGGGCATGTCGGGACTCCAGTCCGAAGGGGGAGCGGGGAAGGAACTCGCGGCTGCTGCGGGACGGCCGTACACGCACGGGGCGGCCGACGTGGCAGGAAGGGAGGCGAGGCGGGCAGGCGGCAGAGCCGCGGTGCCCACCGGGTCGGCATCAGCGGCAGCGACAGCAGCAACCGGCTCGACAACAGGGCACCCCGTACGAGGCGGTGCGGCCGTGAGCGGCCTGCAGAGCAGCGGGGAGCATGGCGGGAGGCTCCCACCTCGGCCGGTCCGTTGTCCAGGCCGGTCCGCCGGGCGTCCACATAGCGGACAGGGCGGTCCGGCCGACTCGATTCCCGCCGCCGGGGGCCCTCGCGGTGCGCGCATGAATCCGACCCGACCGGGCAGCCGCCCGGACAGACAGCGCGACCGGCTCTCGTCCGACGGTCCGCTTCCGGGCCCGGTGCGGCCGAACGGGTGGTGTCCGGCGTGGCGCCGCGCCCGAGGGGGCCCGGGGGAGCACCGTGCCGAGAACGGTGCCGACCCCGGGAGGAAGCAATGCGAACGGCTGGGCTCGACATCCCCGCGCGGTGGCGGAGCGACGGCTGGGCGCCCTTCCGCCCCGGCCCCCCGACACCCCGCGCGGTGCTGAGAGGGCGCGTCACTGCCCTGGCTGCCACGGTCCGTTCGGCCGTCGGCCAGGAGCGGCAGGTGCGGACCCGGTGAGTACCTGGACGGCGACCGCACTGGCCCTCCTGGCGATCGACGGCGCGGCAGGCCTGCAGGCGGTCTGCCGGGGCAGTGCGGTGCGTCGCCTCGTCGGGGCGTCCCTGCTGTCCGCCGCCGCAGGCGCCCTGCTGCTGCTTCTGCCGCAGGTCCATGACAGGCCGTTCTATCAGGATCTGGCACTGGCACTCGCGGTCCTGGCTCCCGCCGGGGCCCTCGTCCTTGCCTGCCTCGCCGGCCGTCGTCGCGACGAGAACGCGGACCGGCACGGCAACCGGCCGGAGAACGGACCCACCGCAGGCACCTCCGGGGTGGGACGCCTGCCGGCCTCCAGGGTCACCGGACACCGCCGGACCCGTCCGGGCGAGGACCGGTGACGTGATCCGATGACGGCCGGCCGCAGCGCCTCGGTCACGCGCAGGCCGGGTGCCGGGGTCAGCGTGCCGGGCCGGTGCCCGGCGGGAGAGCGGCGACCACGACGGCGACGGCCTCTTCGGGGGTGTCGGTACGCGCCACGATCTCCCCGCCCCGGCTCCGCACGGCGTACTGCCCGCCATGGTGCGGGTCGACGGCGCACCCGACCCGCGTGTAGGGGAAGTCGATGCTGCTGGAGAACCAGAGCGTGAAGTGGCTGGTGACCGGCCGCAGGCCGCGGAGGGCCGGCTGGGCGTAGGCCGCCTCCAGGAGTGCCAGGGCGCGGGGGTGACGGCTCGTCGGCGGCAGGCGGAAGGAGTCGATCGTGTGGCACCACGCCAGCTCGACGGGCCCGAGCGGTTCGCGCTCGTGGGCGAGCGCCCGGCTGCCGAACCGGATGAAGGGGGCAGCCGCCCGGGTCCGTTCGAGATCCGCGCCGTCCGTCCAGGCTGCCACGGCGCCGACGGCGGCAGCCGGATCGCCGGTGGTCCCTTGCGCGAGCCAGGCGCCCTGCGCGTACAGGCGCACCCAGTGGCCGCGCTCGTCCCGGGGCGCGATGACGATGGCCCGGCGGCCGTCAGCGGTCCTGAACTCGGCCCGGCGTTCCCGCTCCTCGTACGGCACGGGCAGGTCGAGCCCGGCCGCTGCTGCCACGCGTCCCAGCGCGGCCGCGAGCCCGGCGCCGGGAGCCGGCCCCGGGCAGGGCGTAGATTCCGGAACACGTCCGTGCGGGGAAGCGGGCATGGCTCCAGTCTGCCCGGCCGGCCGACCGGTGCGCTGATCGATCATCACATCGGCTGCCCCAAGGTGCAGCCCGTCCGCCGCACCGCTGGGTCCCGGACCGGCCGGTTTCGCGGGCGGGCAGGACCTCCCGACAGGCTGATGGCCGGCCGTGCCAACAGGCTGTCAGGAGAACCTGCCCTCAGGTTCTTACGCCCCCACCGTCGCCGGGCGCGACCACTGCTGCGGGCCGTCCGGCGGTCCGACCTGGGTCAGATCGCTGTGCAGATCGGCCGGAGCGCCGATGGCCTTCGGGCGCCGTGCCGCTTCGACGGCACCGGGTCCGTGGACGGTGAGCTCGAAGTCCCGGCGCGCCTTGGCCTCCGGTGCCAGTGGCAGGTGGATCCGCCCGTCCTCGACCATGCGCCGAACCCCGGTGCGGCTGAGGCCGAGGCCGAGCATGAGCAGCCGTTCGACCCGGACGGGCGCGGGCAGTTCGAAGCTGACCTGCACCGTGAGCGGTGTCGGGTCGTCCAGTGCGTAGAGGGGCGTCCGGGTCTCCAGCTCCCAGGTGCCGGTCCAGTCGAGGAGATAGCCGTTCTTGGCGGCGAGCGACGCACTGAGCGTCAGTTCCCGCACCACGGCCGGGTCATTGTCCTCGTACGCCACCAAGCGGGCCGGCTCCAGCGAGGAGACGTGGACGCGCTCGTGGACGGGCACCTTCGAGGTCCGGTCGCAGGATGCGCAGCTCAGGAGGAGCCAGACGTCGAGGAGCTTGCCGCTCGCGTTGACGCGGATCTTGCCCGAGGGGCGGTGCCGCGAGCCGGAGCAGTCCGGGCAGGGCCGAACGACGGTGGGCAGCGCGGACTGACGCACGGCCCACTGGGCCTTGCGGTTGGTATTCATGGTGGTGATTGCCTTCAGGGCTGAGCAGGAGATCGCGTGCCACAGGCAGCGGCTCCCGGTATCTGACGGATGCACACGAAGGCGCGAGTCACCGCCTCGGGGCCGGGTCGTCAGGCTCCGAGGTCGACAGCGCGACCGTGGGGTGGTGCTACGTGGCAGCCGTTACAGGTACATGCGGGTGATAGTGGTCGAAGCCGCAGCCCGGGGCAACTCAATTTGTCCCGCGATCAGCTCCCCGCCGCCGGCGACGGCGCAGGCACCTCGGGAACAGCGGACCCGAACTGGCTCCGATCCGCGACGGGGCACCTCCCTGCCGGTCGTCCCGTCGACCAGGCGGCGATCGCCGAGGGGCGCATGCAGCGACCGCGTGAAGTCGAGAACGCTGCACGCGGCCATGCCGGGAGGGAAGACAGTGCGGGCGGTCGTGACGGTGACCTGCTCCACGGACTCCGTCATCCGGAACCGGCCGTCGCACGAGAGGACAGGCAGCGTCCGGTCCGAGTCGCGGTAGTGGACCCTGTCGGACATCGGCGCTCGGCGGTACTCCACTTGGTGCTCCTCTCCCGATGAGGAGCACCCCGCCACGGCGATGCACCAACCGCGACGGCTGCGATGAGCACTGCTGGGTGTGGTCGGCCCATGTCCGCTTCGACGCGGTGAAGCCGTTCCGGTTCCCCCGGGCTTTTGGCCTCCTGGTTACTGGCAGGTAATCTGACGAGCAGTCACTCCGATGACCTGCAGGAAAGGGACTCTCCTCATGCGCAACCACACTCGGGCCGGCATCATCGTCGCCGCTTCGCTGCTCGCCGCCGCGGGCCTTGCGGCTCCGGCTTCGGCCACCGAGTCGGCTGCCGCGGCCCGCAACGCGGGCCCGTCGTGCACCTCACTGTCCAACGGTTCGTTCTGCGTGGGCATCATCGACGGCGGGCGCACCGTGAACCTCGTGTACGGGAAGACCGGTGGCTCCCCGGTGACCGTGAAGTTCGGCTACCGCAAGGGCAACACCACGCACCTCAGCAACGCCTTCACGATCAAGAAGGGCGACACGAAGACGTACCAGTTCAAGAACCAGGACCTGGGCTGCAGCACCATCTACGGCGTCCTGGCGGCCGAGGGCCAGGGCGACTTCGAGACGCCGGGTCTGCACAACACCGGCTGCTGACCGCCCCTTGGGGGCGCGGGGGCCCCGGCCGCCGGGGGGGGGGGGAGCGGGAGTGGGGTCTGTGGGGGGGTGGGTGG
>NZ_JBHWBW010000176.1:0-6964 GCF_042735675.1 Kitasatospora sp. NPDC059571 | reverse complement strand
CTCCGCGGCCGGGGCGCCGGCGGGCCCGGGCCACTTGGCGCCCCGGGTATTCCACACCCCCGGCGGCGCCCCGCCCCCCCCGCCGGCCCCCCGGGGCGCCGGGCGGCAGAGGTCCGGGCTACGGTGATCGCCGGCGGATGGGCTAGGTTCCAGGGATGGCTGATCCGGACCCGTTGGTGCCCGTCCTTGCCGGTGTGGTCGTGGACACCGTGCGGTTCCTCGACACGTGCGGGGACGATGAGGTGGATCCCGACGTTGCCGTGGGGCTGATGGAGAGCGTCGCCGGTGTCCTGCAGCGTCTGCCGGCCGACCAGCTCGCATGCCTCCTGCGCTCCCTCGCCGACCTGGCCGACGCCGAGTCCGACCCGCAGCGGCGCGCCTTCCTGGAATCGTTTCCGTCCGCCTGCGGGCTGGTCGACGAGGAGGCCTGACCCCACGGCCCACCGCCCGGTGCTCGCCGTCCGCCGGACCGGGGACGCCGGCGTTCTCTCGGCCTTCCGGGTGAGTTGCCCGGCCCGGTCGGCCTTGACCTCGATGGCGAAGGGCGGGAGCGGCCATGGCCGGGCCATAGCGCGCCCCGCCGCAGCGTCCGGCCCCCCGGAGGGGGCTCACCCCCGGAGCGCCGCGAACCGGTCGAGCAGCAGGTCGAGGACCTGGGGGAAGGCGGAGGCGGCCATGCCGGGCAGGTGGTCGCGGACGGTGTGCAGGTTCGGATAGCGGTCGGCGGGCAGGGCGCCGTAGACCTGCTGCCAGACGCCGCTCTGCTGCTGTCGCTGCTTGTCGCTGAGATCGCGGACGTCCGCGTCCAGGGCGGCATGGGCGAGCACGGTGTCGATCAGGGCGTGGTAGAGCCGCACCGCCTCGGCGGGTGCGAAGCCGGCCGCCAGCAGGATGCCGATGCCGGTGTCCACCGCGCGGCACTCGGCCGGCCCGGCGGTCACCCGGGAGGCGCGGACCGCGGCCATCCTCGGGTGGCGCAGTACCGAGCGGTGCACCCGCACCGCGAAGTCGCGCAGCGACGCGATCCAGTCCTCGCCCGGCGCGAAGCCGTCGAGGGAGTCGCCGATCAGCCGGTCGGCGACCGCCAGGAGCAGGGCGTCGGTGTCGGCGAAGTACCGGTACACCGCCGAGGGGTCGCAGCCCAGCGCCGCGCCCAGCCTGCGCACGGTCAGGGCGTTGCCGCCCGGGGCCTCGACGAGTTCCAGGGCCGCCGACACGATCAGTTCCTCGGTGAGCACCGTCCCGGTGCGGGTGGGGCGCTTGCGCTTGCGTCCGACCGGGATGCGCTGTGACTCGGGCATGCGGGCCTCTCCTCGGGTGCGGTGGGTCCTGTTCGGCCGCTGCGAGCGGCCGCGCTTACGACAACGTATTGACGTAAGTATGCCGTGACTGTTTCATCGGCACACACCCCGCGTTCATCGCCGCCAGGGAACCGGACCGTGTCCGGGCCGCGGCGAGAAGGGGATCCCCCACCACCTGGAGTGCGAACCATGGTTCCTGTCATCCCGGAGACCAGACCGCCCGCGACGGCGACACGCCGCACCCTCGGCGTTCGGGACGGCATGGCGATCGCGGCATCGAGCACCGCCGCGACCACCAGCATCGGCATCGGCATGGGCGTGCTCGCCCTGTACGCCGGGCGGCAGACCCCGGCGCTGCTGATCGTCGCGTTCCTGCCGATCCTCGGGATCGCGCTGTCCTACGCACGACTGAACCGCACCGAGCCGAACTGCGGCAACGGCTACACCTGGGTCGGCCGCTCGGTCGGCGCCTGGCCCGGCTTCCTGACCGGCTGGGTGGTGCTGATCGCCAACGTCGTCTTCATGGCTTACACCAGCGCGATCACCGGCTCCGTCATCCTGCAGTTCGCGAACAAGGCCCACCTGCACAGCCTGTTCGGCATCGCCCTCGACCCCGGATCCACCGGGGTGAGCACCGCGATCGGGCTGGTGGCGCTGGTCGCGGTGACCGTCACCGCCGTGACCGGGGTGCGCTCCGCAACCCGGTTGCAGTGGGCGCTGCTCGCCTTCGAGTACACCGTGCTCCTGGTCTTCTGCACCTGGGCGCTGCTTGCCGGGCACCAGTCGTTCTCCTGGAACTGGCTCAACCCGTTCGCGATCGGCTCGCTGCACTCCCTGGCCCAGGGCCTGGTGCTGGCGGTGTTCGTGTTCTGGGGCTGGGACGCGGCGTTCACCGTGAACGAGGAGACCAAGAACGCCTCGGACGCCGCCCGCGGCGGCCTCATCGCCCTGGTGGCCATGCTCGGCCTGCTCGTCTTCGCCGCGATCGCCTTCCAGCGGGTGATGGACAATGACGAGCTGATCGCCCAGGGGCCGCAGGCACTGACCTTCCTCGGCGCCAAGCTCTCCCGGGAGCCGTGGGCCTCGCTGCCGCTCGCCGCACTGATGTGCTCGGCCTTCGCCTCCCTGCAGTCCAGCGTCATCCCCACCGCACGCGGCGCGCTCGCCATGGGCCGGGACGGGACCCTCGGGCGGATGTGGACGAGAATCCACCCCCGGTACGGCTCGCCGGCGGTCGGCACCGTCGTGATCATGGCGCTGTCCGCGGCGGTCGCGGTCCTCGCGGTCGGCATCCCGAAGATCAACCTGATGATCCTGACCGCGGTCAACTCCATCGGCCTGATCGTCGCCCTCTACTACGGCCTCACCGCGCTCGCCTGCGCCGTGCGGTTCCGCGGGGCGCTGCGCGAGGGACCGCTGGAGGCGCTGCGCTCCGTGATCGTGCCCGGCCTCAGCGCGCTGATCCTCTTCGGACTCGGCGGCTACCTGGCCTACCAGTACGCCACCATGAGCGACCACTTCCAGGCCGCCCCGGACAACGGCTGGTTCATGCTGCTGATCCCGTCGCTGTTCATCGCCACCGGCCTGATCGCCGCCGCCGTCGCCAAGTGGCGCCGCCGCTCCCCGTACTTCACCACCGGCCGCGGCACCGACGCCGACGCCATCGCCCTGCCCATGGACGCACCCGCCCAGGACGCCACCTAGCCGGGCTCCTCCCGGCCCCGCCGGAGCCAGCCCCGCCCGCACGACCCCACGGAGCCACACCATGCACGCCGACACCACCGCCGACCTCGTCCTCACCGGCGGAGCGGTCCACACCGTCGATCCCGCCCGCCCGTACGCCACCTCCGTCGCCGTCCGCGGCGAGCGGATCGTGGCGGTCGGCCACGACGAGGTGCACGCCCTGATCGGGCCCGCCACCGAGGTCGTCGACCTGCGCGGCCGGCTGCTGGTGCCCGGCTTCCAGGACGCCCACGTCCACCCCGTCGGCGCGGGCGTGGAGATGGGCCAGTGCGACCTGTCCGGTGCCACCGGCCCGGACGAGTACGCGGCCCGGATCCGCGCCTACGCCGACGCCCACCCGGACCGTCCCTGGATCACCGGCGGCGGCTGGTCCATGGAGGCGTTCCCGGGCGGGATCCCCGACCGCCACCTGCTGGACTCCGTCGTCCCCGACCGGCCGGTCTACCTGGTCAACCGCGACCACCACGGCGCCTGGACCAACTCCCGCGCCCTGGAGGCCGCCGGGATCACCCGGGACACCGCCGACCCCGCCGACGGCCGGATCGAGCGGGACGCGGACGGCCGCCCCAGCGGCATGCTCCAGGAAGGAGCGATGCAGCTGGTCGCCGTCCACGTCCCGCCGGTCACCGCCGACGAACAGCTGGCCGGCCTGCTGCGCGCGCAGGCGGTGCTCCACGCCCACGGCATCACCGCCTGGCAGGACGCCCTGCTGGGCGAGCACGCCTCCACCGCGGACCCGGCCCCGGCCTACCGGCGCGCGGCGACCGGGGGCCTGCTGACCGCGCGGGTCCGCGGGGCGCTCTGGTGGGACCGGGCCCGCGGCCTGGAGCAGGTCCCCGAACTCCTCGCCCGACGGGAGGAGTTCACCGTCGGCACGCTGGCCTCCGGCACCGTGAAGATCATGCAGGACGGCATCGCGGAGAACCACACCGCCGCGATGCTCGCCCCGTACCTCACCGCCTGCGGCTGTGCCTCCGACAACTCCGGGATCTCCTTCATCGACCCCCGTGAGCTTGCCGCGATCGTCACCCGCCTGGACGGCGAGGGCTTCCAGGTCCACTTCCACGCCCTCGGCGACCGCGCCGTCCGCGAGGCCCTGGACGCCGTCGAGGCCGCCCGGCGCGCCAACGGCCGGCGCGACCACCGCCACCACCTCGCCCATCTCCAGGTCGTCGACCCCGCCGACGTCCCGCGGTTCCGCGCCCTCGGAGCCACGGCCACCATCCAGCCGCTCTGGGCCGCCCACGAGCCCCAGATGGACGAGCTGACCATCCCGTTCCTCGGCCGGCAGCGCGCCGCCCTCCAGTACCCCTTCGCGGACCTGGTGAACAGCGGGGCGCCCCTGGCGGCGGGCAGCGACTGGCCGGTCTCCAGCCCCGACCCGATCGCCGCCCTCCACACGGCCGTCAACCGCCACCAGCCCGGATCCGACCGGCCCGTCTTCCTGCCCGAGCAGCGCATCACGCTCGCCGCCGCCCTGGCCGCCTACACCGCCGGCAGCGCCTACGTGAACCACCTCGACGACACCGGCACCATCACCCCCGGCAAGCTCGCCGACCTCGCCGTGCTGGACCGCGACCTCTTCGCCCGTCCCGCCGAGGAGATCGCCCTCGCCCGGGTGGAGCAGACTTTCGTCGGAGGGCGCCGCGTGCACCACGCCCCCGACGCCTGACCCCCATGCCTGATCCCACCCCGCTGCCCGACCCAGCCCCGGCGCCGAGCGCCCCAGTGAAGGAGCCCCGCATGGCCGCCACCGTCCACGTCCTGACCACCGGCTACGCCGACGAACGCGTCGCCAGCACCGTCACCCTGCTGCGCGACGGCGACACGACCGTCGTGGTCGACCCCGGCATGGTCGCCGACCGCCGGCGGATCCTCGATCCCCTGCGGGCCGAGGGCATCGCCCCCGAGCAGGTCACCGACGTGGTCTTCAGCCACCACCACCCCGACCACACGCTGAACGCCGCGCTGTTCCCCGAGGCACGCTTCCACGATCACATGGCCGTCTACCGCGACGACGTCTGGCTCGACCGCGACGCCGACGGGTACCGGCTCGGCGAGCACATCGAGCTGCGGCGCACCCCCGGGCACACCGCCGAGGACATCAGCACCCTCGTCCGCACCGAGGCGGGGCTGGTCGTCCTCACCCACCTGTGGTGGCACGCCGAGGGCCCGGCGCAGGACCCGTTCGCCGCCGACCCCGACCTGCTGTCGGCCTCCCGCCGCAGTGTGCTGGACCTGCAGCCGGTGCTGATCGTCCCCGGCCACGGCGAGCCCTTCTCGCCCGGTGAGCGCACCCCGGTCTGAGCAGGGCCCCGCCGACGGCGCCCGCGGCCGCACCAGCGTCGCATCGGGCCGCCCGGTGTGCGGGCGTGGTTCCCCGGCCGCCGCGCGGGGAAGGGTGACGGGCGGGCCCCAGGGCCCGCTCCGCGCCGTCCCGCGCGGCCGGAGCTCCGTCCCGCCCGACCGCCACCGTCGTACAGGCCCGGCCCGCCCGGGTACGGGAGCACCGTGTGACCGAACCCGCGAACCAGCCGCCCGCCGCCCCCACCGCCCCCGGCGACCCCGCCGCGCCGCTCGATCCCGCGGACGCCGGCCGGACGGATCCCCTCGCCCGGCTGTCCCTGGCCCAGCTCAGGCGGCGCACCAGCATGAAGTGGCGCGCCCATCCCGAGGACGTCCTGCCGCTCTGGGTCGCGGAGATGGACGTCCGGCCGGCCCCCGCCGTCGCGGACGCGCTGCGGGCTGCGATCGACCTCGGAGACACCGGATACCCGTGGGGGACGGGCTACGCCGAGGCCCTGGCGGCGTTCGCCGCCGAGCGGTGGGGCTGGGACGGGCTGCGCGTCGAGGACACCGCCCTCGTGCCCGACGTGATGATGGGCGTCGTCGAGATGCTCCGCCTGACGACCGGTCCCGGCGACGCGGTCGTGGTCTGCCCGCCGGTCTACCCGCCGTTCTACGCGTTCGTCGGCCACGACGGGCGCACCGTCGTCGAGGCCCGCCTCGGGGCCGACCTGCGGCTCGACCTCGGAGCCCTGGACGAGGCCTTCACCCGGGCGCGGCGCGGCGGGCGACGGGCCGCGTTCCTGCTGTGCAACCCGCACAACCCCACCGGCACCGTGCACACCCGTGCGGAACTCGAGGCGGTCGCGGCCCTGGCCCGCCGGCACGGTGTGCGGGTGGTGTCGGACGAGATCCACGCCCCGCTGGTGCTGCCCGGGGCCGTCTTCACCCCGTACCTGACCGTGGACGGCTCGGAGGACGGCTTCGCGCTCCACTCGGCGTCGAAGGCCTGGAATCTGGCCGGCCTCAAGGCCGCCGTGGCGGTCGCCGGCGCCGGTGCGGCCGCGGACCTGCGCCGGATGCCCGAAGAGGTCGGGCACGGCCCGAGCCATCTCGGGATCATCGCCCACACCGCGGCGTTCCGTGACGGCGGGCCCTGGCTCGACGAGCTGCTGGCCGGACTCAGCGCCAACCGGGACCTGCTGGGGCGGCTCGTCGGCGAGCACCTCCCCGGCGTCCGGTACCGGCCACCGCAGGGCACCTACCTCGCCTGGCTGGACTGCACGCACCTGGCCCTGCACGACGACCGGCCCGCGGACGGGCCCGGCGTCGTCGCCGACCTGGCCGGGCCGGCCAGGATGTTCCTCGACGACGCCCGGGTGGCACTCAGCTCCGGCCACGTGTTCGGCACCGGCGGCGCGGGCTGCGTACGCCTCAACTTCGCGACGTCGCCGGCCGTGCTCCGCGAGGCGCTGGCCCGGATGGGGTGTGCGGTGCGGGCGCTGTGACCCCGGAGGCGAGCGCGTGCCGGGGGCCGCGGGGGCCGCGCCCGGGGCGGCGCCCGCGCGGCCCCGGCGCGCCAGCCGCGGTAGTAGAACGGCACACCCATGTTGATCTTGTTGGCGGGGAAGCCG
>NZ_JBHWBW010000175.1:2840-14479 GCF_042735675.1 Kitasatospora sp. NPDC059571 | reverse complement strand
GGCCAGGAAGGCCGCGCCGGCCGCGCCGTCCGGTGCCTGCGGCGCGCTGACCGCCGTCCGCACCGCGGCGGGCGCCGTCAGCAGCGGCAGCCCGGGCAGGCCCGCGAGCCCGCTGTCCAGCTCCCCGGCCACCCGCGCGGCCGTCCCCCGGCAGGTCGGGCAGCGCACCACGTGCAGCACCAGCTCCCGCCGGAGCGCGGGGCCCAGCACCCAGCCGCGCCAGCTCTCCGCGCCCACCCCGCCCAGCTGCGCCAGCTCCGGACAGTTGCCCACCCCGAGGACCAGCAGGGCGGTGCGCGTCCTGGCGACCTCGGCACCGGCCGCGGCCAGCACCTGCTCGGCCGCCGTCGCCGTCAGCCCGAGCACCGCCGCCACCTCCGCCGGGGAGAGCCGGTGACGGACCGCCAGCTCCAGCGCCTCCCGCTGCTCGGGGCCGGTGCCGGCCGCCTCCGGCCAGGCCAGCCGGGCGAGCTCGGTGCGGCGCTGCGCGAGGGCGCCGGGCCGGGCCTCGGGGGCCTGGGCGCCGGCCGCGCCGGGGCCGCGTTCCAGCCGCCGCAGGCAGCAGTGCCGGGCCAGCGCGTACAGCCAGGCCCGGCGCAGCGCGGGGTCGGCCAGCCGTGCACCGTGCCGGAGCGCGAGGTCGCGCACCTCGCCGACGGCCGCCACCGCGGCGTCGTGGTCGCACAGGACGGACAGGCAGTAGGTGAACAGCCCGTCGACGTGCCGGCCGTAGGCCTGCCAGAGGGGCGAGGCGTCGGCCACCGGGGTCTCAAGCGTGCTCGTCACCCCACTGACGGTAGGCAGCGCACCCGTCCGGCCCCGGGAATTCGGGCCGCTTGTACTTCTTTCGGGTAACAGGACCGTCCGGCCCGGAACGTCTTCGCGCCCCCTTCCGCGCCGGGTCCGGAGCCGCCGCGGCGACCGGTCCGGCCCGGGCTGTCGGACCCACCGGCTACGGTTGGCCGCATGGCAGCCCGTACCAAGACCACCGCCAAGCCGCGCCCGGCCTACCGCTGCACGGAGTGCGGCAACCAGCTCCCGAAGTGGGTCGGCCGCTGCCCGGAGTGCAACGCCTGGGGCACGGTCGAGGAGTACGGCGCGGTGCCGATCCGCACGACCGCCGCCGGGCCGGTGAGCGCCCCCGCCCGGCCGATCGGCCAGGTCGACGGCCAGGTGGCCACCGCGAGGTCCACCGGGGTTCCGGAGCTGGACCGGGTGCTCGGCGGCGGCCTGGTGCCCGGCGCCGTGGTGCTGCTCGCCGGCGAGCCCGGGGTCGGCAAGTCCACCCTGCTGCTCGACGTCGCGGCCAAGGCGGCCAGTGCGCAGCACCGCACGCTGTACGTGACGGGCGAGGAGTCCGCCGGGCAGGTCCGGCTGCGCGCGGACCGGATCAACGCGCTCTCCGACCACCTCTACCTCGCGGCCGAGTCCGACCTCGGCGCGGTGCTCGGCCACATCGACGCGGTCAACCCCGGGCTGCTCGTCCTGGACTCCGTGCAGACCATCGCCTCTGCCGAGCTGGACGGCGCCCCCGGCGGCCCGGCGCAGGTCCGCGAGGTGGCGGGCGCACTGATCCGGGCCTCCAAGGACCGCGGCATGGCCACCCTGCTGGTCGGCCACGTCACCAAGGACGGCCAGATCGCGGGCCCGCGGCTGCTGGAGCACCTGGTCGACGTGGTGCTCAGCTTCGAGGGCGACCGGCACGCCCGGCTGAGGATCATCCGCGGGGTCAAGAACCGCTACGGCGCCACCGACGAGGTCGGCTGCTTCGAGCTCCACGACGAGGGCATCGCCGGGCTGGCCGACCCGTCCGGGCTCTTCCTGACCCGGCGTGACAAGCCCGTCCCGGGCACCTGCCTGACCGTCACGCTGGAGGGCCGCCGCCCGCTGGTCGCCGAGGTCCAGGCGCTGATGGTGGATTCGCAGATCCCGTCGCCCCGCCGGACGACCTCCGGCCTGGAGTCGCCGCGGATCGCGATGATCCTGGCCGTGGTCGAGCGGCACGGCGGGGTCAAGCTGGGCAAGCAGGACATCTACACCGCCACGGTCGGCGGAGTGAAGCTCACCGAGCCCTCGGCGGACCTCGCCATCGCGCTCGCCGTGGCCAGCTCGTCCTCCGACACCCCGCTGCCGAGCAACCTGGTCGCGATCGGCGAGGTCGGCCTCGCGGGCGAGGTCAGGCGGGTGACGGGCGTGCAGCGCCGGCTCGCCGAGGCGCACCGGCTGGGCTTCACCCACGCCCTCGTCCCGCCGGACCCGGGCAAGGTCCCGGCCGGGATGAAGGTGGTCGAGGTCTCCGACATCGGCGAGGCGCTGCGGGCCATTCCGGGCCGCCGCCGGGGCCCCGCCAAGCCCCGGGCGGAGCGGCCCGCACCGGCCGCCGAGACCCCCCGCGGGGGCGCCGGCGACCCGGCCCGGGAGGCCCTGGACCGGTACGTCGCCGCCCGTCCGGAGGAGCTGATGGAGGGCTGGGAGCCGGTCGGCGCGGACGAACTCGGCTGACTCCGGCCCCGTTATTGCCGCACGCAGTTAGACTTTGCCCTGTCTAATGGGCAATTGATAACGGGTGCAGTAACAAGCGAGAGACCGTCGGGCGCCGCGCCACGCGGTCCGGCTCGACCGGAGGAGTCACGTGGCAGCCAGCGACCGGGCGGACAGGTCCTCCCGCGAGGAGGCCCTGCTACGGGCCTCCCTCACTGCGATCGCGCCGGGCACGGCGCTGCGGGACGGCCTGGAGCGCGTGCTGCGGGCGAACACCGGCGGCCTGATCGTGCTCGGCTTCGACAAGGGCGTCGACTCGCTGTGCACCGGCGGTTTCGTGCTGGACGTGGAGTTCACCGCGACGCGGCTGCGCGAGCTGTGCAAGCTCGACGGCGCGGTCATCCTGGACAAGGACATCACCAAGATCGTCCGGGCCGGGGTGCACCTGATGCCGGACGCCACGATCCCCACCGACGAGACCGGCACCCGCCACCGCACCGCCGAGCGGGTGAACCGGCAGACCGGGTTCCCCGTGGTCGCCGTCTCGCACTCGATGCGGCTGATCGCGATGTACGTGAACGGCACCCGCCGCGTCCTGGAGGACTCGACCACCGTTCTGTCCCGTGCCAACCAGGCCCTGGCCACCCTGGAGCGGTACAAGCTCCGCCTGGACGAGGTCGCCGGCACGCTCTCCGCCCTGGAGATCGAGGACCTGGTGACCGTCCGCGACGTCGCGGCGGTCGTCCAGCGGCTGGAGATGGTCCGGCTGATCGCCGCCGAGATCGCCGGCTACGTCCTGGAGCTCGGCACCGACGGCCGGCTGCTCTCGCTCCAGCTCGACGAGTTGATCGCCGGGGTCGAGCCGGAGCGCGAGCTCGTCGCCCGGGACTACTTCCCCGAGCGCGCCGCCAAGAAGGGCCGCACCGTCACCGAGGTGCTCGCCGACCTGGAGGCGCTCACCCATGCCGAGCTGCTGGACCTCCAGACCGTGGTGAAGGCGCTCGGCTACTCCGGTTCGCTGGAGTCGCTGGACTCGGCGGTCTCCCCGCGCGGCTACCGGCTGCTGGCCAAGGTGCCGCGGCTGCCCAACACCGTCATCGAGCGCCTGGTCGAGCACTTCGGCGGTCTCCAGAAGCTGCTCGCGGCCAGCATCGACGACCTGCAGACGGTCGAGGGCGTCGGCGAGACGCGCGCCCGCTCGGTCCGCGAGGGCCTGTCCCGGCTGGCGGAGTCCTCGATCCTGGAGCGCTACGTCTGATCCCGCGGTCCGACTCCGGCAACGACCGAGCCCCCGGCGGATCCGCCGGGGGCTCGACTGCTGCGGGTCTCAGGCCTCCAGCCGCATCGAGGTGCGGGCGGAGACCTGGCCGCCGGACGGCAGGGCCAGGTCGGCCTGGACGAGGTAGCTGCCCGGCTGGGCGGCGGTGCCGTCGGTGGAGGCGCACTGCGGCTTGCTGCGGCTGCGGTCCCAGGTGAAGGTCTCGGTCAGCCCGGAGCCGGCGCCCAGCTGCACCCAGGTGGCCTGGCGGCTGCTCGGGCAGTCGCCGGACGACCAGACCCGCTCGCCGCTGGTCGAGCTGACGGTCAGCGTGGAGACCGTCCGGCCGAGGTCCACCCGGCAGTTGGCGCCGGAGGTGTTGCGGACGGTCAGCGCCAGCCGCGGCTTCACCTTGCTGCTGTACGCGTTGAGGGTGCTGGCGAGCTCCAGCGAGACCTGCGAGGTGCTGCAGGCCGGCAGGGCCATCACCTCGGACGTGTTGACCGGGGGAGCGGAGGTGGCGCCGCCCGAGCTGCCGCCCGCCCCGCCGGAGGAGGAGCCGCCGGTGCCGGTGCCGCCGGAGGTCGCATCGTTCGAACCGCCGCTGCCGCCGTCGGAACCGCCGCCCGTGGTACCGCCGGTGAGGCTGACGTCGCCCCCGGTGGAGCCGGAGACGCCGCCGGATCCGCCGGTCGTACCGCCCGTGCCGCCGCCGGTGCCGCCCGGCCGGCTGGTGATCGCCGAACCGCTGGGACTCGCGCCCGGGGTGATCGACTGAGCGGGCGCGGCCTGGGCGGTCTTCTGCGACTTCCCGCCGCCGGGGCCGAGGGCCAGCCAGGCGACCAGCCCGCCGACGGCGACGAGGGCGGCGAGCACGACGAGGCGCCGCCGCCAGTAGATCGAGGCCGGCAGCGGTCCGACGGGTTGACGCAGAGAGGGCACGCGCAAACTCTACGAGACTGTGTGCACCCGTTGACGCATCAACACTGTACCGAGATCACTTCCTTCACATGATCCGCCATTTGCTCCGGTCGGGCGCGGGCCGTTCGGGGTGGCGTCCCCCTATAGTCGCGTCATGACCAGTCGAGTCACGGACCGCGAGCGGCGTCCCGAGCCCGATCCCGCCCGGATGGTCGCGGAGGCGCGCCGGGCGTTCTTCACGATGTTCGGCGTGCTCTGCGCGGTCTGGGCGGTGCAGGTCGTCAACTGGGTCGACGACTACCGGCTCACCCTCGACTTCGGCATCCGCGCCCAGCAGCCGGACCGCCTCCCCGACGTCCTCGCCGCCCCCTTCCTGCATGTGAACTGGCAGCACCTGGAGGGCAATTCCGGCCCGCTGTTCGTCTTCGGCTTCCTCGCCGCGTACCGCGGGGTGAAGAAGTTCGCCGGGCTGACCCTGCTGGTCGCGCTGACCAGCGGCGCCGCGGTCTGGCTGTTCGAGCGGGACAGCGTGGTCACGGTCGGCGCCAGCGGCGTGATCTACGGCTACTTCGGCTACGTCGTGCTGCGCGGCCTGATCGACCGGA
Organism: Kitasatospora sp. NPDC059571; assembly: GCF_042735675.1. Classification (NCBI taxonomy): domain Bacteria; kingdom Bacillati; phylum Actinomycetota; class Actinomycetes; order Kitasatosporales; family Streptomycetaceae; genus Kitasatospora; species Kitasatospora sp. NPDC059571. The sequence continues at coordinate 9,214 of NZ_JBHWBW010000175.1, read as the reverse complement.
ACCTGATCGACAGCCTGATCGGCCTGGTGATGGGGGCCTCGTTCGCCTACATCCTCACCACCGCGGTGCCGGGCACCCCCGGAGTGAGCTGGCTGGCGCACCTCGGCGGCCTGGTCGGCGGCCTGGCGGGCGCCTGGCTCTTCCGCGACCGCGGCCGGTCGGCGGCGACCGCCGGCGGCGGGTCGGCCGCACCCGCGCTCCCCGCGCAGCCGGCCGGGCCCGCCCCGGCCGGTGACGGCTCCCGGGCGGCGCTGCTCAAGGAGCTCGACGACCTGGGGCTGTGACCCCCGCCCGGCCCGTCCCGGCGGCGCCGCGGACGGCCCGCGGCACGTGGGAGGATCGAAGCGCCATGGCTGCCATCACCACTCCCTCCCCCCGCCGGCCGGCCGCGCACCGCGTGCCGGAGCCCGCCGCAGTGTCCGACGCCGACCGCGCCGCGCTGCACACGACCGTCCTCGCCTGGTACGAGGCCAACGCCCGCGACCTGCCCTGGCGGACCCCGTCCGCCTCGCCGTGGGCGGTGATGGTCAGCGAGTTCATGCTCCAGCAGACCCCGGTCAAGCGGGTGCTGCCCGCGTACGCCGCCTGGCTGGAGCGCTGGCCGACCCCGGCGGACCTGGCCGCCGACGCCCCCGGCGAGGCGGTCCGGATGTGGGGCCGGCTCGGCTACCCGCGCCGGGCGCTGCGCCTGCACGCGGCGGCCGTGGCGATCACCGAGCAGCACGGCGGCCGGGTGCCGGACGACCACGCGGCGCTGCTGGCGCTGCCCGGGGTCGGCGAGTACACCGCGGCGGCGGTCGCCTCGTTCGCCTTCCGGCAGCGGCACGTGGTGCTGGACACCAATGTCCGCCGGGTCTTCGCCCGGGCCGTCACGGGCGTGGAGTACCCGCCGCAGGCGACCACCGCCGCCGAGCGGCGCACCGCGGCCGAGTACCTGCCGGCCACCGCTGGGACGGCCGCCACCTGGGCGGTCGCGGTGATGGAGCTGGGCGCGCTGGTGTGCACCGCGCGCGGCCCGGAGTGCGGTGCCTGCCCGCTCGCCGACCGGTGCGCCTGGCAGCGGGCCGGCTGCCCGCCGTACCAGGGCCCGGCCCGGCGCGGGCAGACGTACGAGGGCACCGACCGGCAGGTGCGGGGCAAGCTGCTGGCGGTGCTGCGCGAGGCGCACGGCGAGGTGCTGCAGGGGCAGCTGGACGAGGTCTGGCCGGACGCCGTGCAGCGGGCCCGGGCACTGGACGGGCTGGTCGCCGACGGGCTGGTCGAGCCGGTCGCGCAGGGCGTGTACCGGCTGCCCGGCTGAGGCGCCGCCCGGCCGCCGGCGGTACGGCGAAGGGCCCGCCCGGGTGCACCCCGGGCGGGCCCTTCGTTCGTCCTGGCAGCGGCTGGATCAGACCGCTTCGAGCTGCGGCTCGGGCTTCTCGCCGGAGCCGGAGCCGGTGCCGCGCAGCGGCACCTCGCGCAGGAAGAGTGCGGCGGCGACGGCGATCAGGCTGATCACCGCACCCCAGAGGAAGACGGTGTGGATGCCGTTGGAGACCGCGTGGTGGTAGGCGTCCTGGTGGGCCGGGTCGAGCTTGCGCAGCGCCTCCGGGCTCATCGAGCTCAGGTTGCCCTTGCCGCTGCCCTTCGCGACGGCGGCCGCGCCGAGGCGGTCCTTCATGGTCTCGGTGACCCGGTTGGTGAAGATCGCGCCGAACAGCGCGACACCGAAGGAACCGCCGATGGTGCGGAACAGGGTCGCGGTGGACGAGGCGACGCCCATGTCCTTGAGCTCGACGCTGTTCTGCGCGACCAGCATGGTGACCTGCATCAGGAAGCCCATGCCGGCGCCGAGCACGATCATGTAGCAGGCCGAGGTGAAGCGGCTGGTGTCGGTGCCGAGGGTGGAGAGCAGCAGCGAGCCGCCCGCCATCACCGCGGTGCCGATGATCGGGTAGATGCGGTACTTGCCGGTCTTGGTGATGGCCTGGCCGACCGCCAGCGAGATGACCAGCATGCCGAACATCATCGGCATCAGCAGCAGGCCGGAGTTGGTCGCCGAGGCGCCCTGGACGGTCTGCTGGTACAGCGGGAGGAAGGTGACCGCGCCGAACATCGCGAAGCCGACGATGAAGCCGATCACCGAGACCGAGGCGAAGTTGCGGTTCTTGAAGAGGCCGAGCGGGAGCATCGGCTCCTCGACCCGCTGCTCGACGTAGCAGAAGCCGATCAGGGTGGCGGCCGCGAGCGCGCCGAGGCCGAGGATCTCCTTGGAGCCCCAGGCGTACTGCTGGCCGCCCCAGGTGGTGATCAGCACGAGCGAGGTGATGCCGACGGTGAGCAGCAGCGCGCCCAGGTAGTCGATCTTCGCCTTGGTGCGGGTCTTCGGCAGGTGCAGGGTCACCACGACGACGGCGAGCGCGACGATGCCGAGCGGCAGGTTGATGTAGAACGTCCAGTGCCAGGACAGGTGGTCGGTGATGAAGCCGCCGATGAGCGGACCGCCGATGGTCGCGAGCGCCATGACGGCGGCGAACATGCCCTGGTACTTGCCGCGGTCGCGCGGCGGGATCAGCGCACCCATGATCGACATCACGCCGACCATCAGACCGCCGGCGCCGAGGCCCTGGACGGCGCGGAAGGCGATCAGCTGGCCCATGGTCTGGGAGAGGCCGGAGAGCGCGGAGCCCACCAGGAAGATCACGATCGAGGTGAGGAAGGTGCCCTTGCGGCCGAGCAGGTCGCCGAGCTTGCCCCAGATCGGGGTGGAGGCGGCGGTCGCCAGGGTGTAGGCGGTGACCACCCACGACAGGTGCTCGGCGCCGCCGAGGTCGCCGACGATGGTGGGCATCGCGGTGCCGACGATCAGGTTGTCGAGCATGGCCAGCAGCATGGTGACCACGAGCCCGACCATCACCAGGCGGATCTCGCGCGGTGAGCGCGGGGCGGGTTCGTTGGCGTCCTTGGCGGCTGCGGGTTCGTCCGCAGCGGCCTCGACCTGCTGTTGTGACATGGTGCGTCTCCCCGGAGAGCAGAGCTCGGCCGCGTGTCCCGCGGCTCACTTACTTGACGACCGGCTAGTGCAATCGCCGCGTGGCACGGTAAGTTGTTTCCAGCCGGGCGTCAAGCCGGTTTCGGTGACAGGCCCACGGGCAGGGAGAATGCACGTGTGGGCGTCCCCGGAACAGGTGTGCGTCCGCCACCCCACCTGAGTCACGAGGCAGGCCAGCCAGCGATGAGTACGACGCAGAGCCCCCGCAGCGACACCCGCGCGCGGATCGTCGAGGTGGCCCTGGAGCTCTTCGCGTCACAGGGCTACGAGAAGACCTCGCTGCGCGAGATCGCCGACCGGCTCGGGGTCACCAAGGCCGCGCTGTACTACCACTTCAAGACCAAGGACGACATCGTCCACGGCATCGTCGAGACGATGTCCGCCCCGATCGACGACACCATCGCCTGGGGCGAGGGCAAGCCCTGGTCCCCGGAGCTGCGCGACGAGCTGGTCCGCCGCTTCGCGGCCGGCATGGTCGAGCGTGCGCCGCTGCTCCGCTTCTTCCACGAGAACCAGCCGGCCCTGCGGGAGTCGCCCGCCGGCCTGGAGTTCAAGGAGCGGATGCTCGCGATGATCCGCCTCGTCCAGGGCCCGCACGCCGACTTCCGCGACCGGCTGCGCGCCAGCATGACGCTCTTCTCGATCCACTCCGCGCTCTTCCTGCTCAAGCAGGACGAGCTCCCCGAGGACGGCCAGGAGCCCGGCGCCAAGGGCCGGGTGGAGAACCTCGCGGAGGCCGTCGAGGCCGCGCTGGACGTCGCCCTGGAGATCGCCTCCCGGATCGAGCCGGTCGGCGCCTGAGGCGGCCGCAGGGGCGCCCGGCCGTCCGGACGCCCCTGCCGCATGCCGCGGCGCGGATCAGAAGTTGGTCGCGCCGTGCGCGCTCAGGTAGGCGATCGGGTCGATCACCGCGCCGTAGCGGTTCGCCGTGCGGATCTCGAAGTGCAGGTGCGGCCCGGTCGAGTTGCCGGTGCTGCCCGACAGGCCCACCCGGTCGCCGGCCTTCACGTGCTGGCCCGCGTGCACCGCGAGCTTCGACATGTGCGCGTACTGCGCGAAGTGGCCGTCCGAGAGCTTCAGCACGACCTGGTTGCCGTACGCGCCGGCCCAGCCCGCCGAGACCACGGTCGCGTTGCCGACGGACACCAGCGGGGTGCCGGTGCGCACCGCGAAGTCCACACCGGTGTGGAAGCCGGCCGCGTAGCTGCGGTTGGTCTTGTGGTACGGGTTGCTGGTCGGGGCGCCCGGCGCGGGCGAGGACCAGTCCGGGGACGCCTGCTGCTGCGGCTGCGCGGGCGCGGCCGGCTGCTGGGGCTGCTGCTGCGGCTGGGGCTGCGCCTGCTGCTGCGGCTGCGCGGGGGCGGCCGGCTGCGGCTGCTCGGCCGGGGTCAGGTTGTGCGCGACGGCCACCCGGTCCTGCGCGGACACCGAACGGGGCTGCTTGTACGAGGTGGGCTCGCCGACCTGCACCAGGTGGCCGTCCTGGTGCGGCGCGGCGGTCGCGGTGAAGACCGAGCTGCCCGGCAGGGTCGGGTGCACGGTGGTCTGCGCCGCGGCGTGGTGGCCCGGCAGCAGCAGCACGCCCAGCGCCAGCGCCGCGACCCCGCCCGAGGCCACGGTCGCCCGGTGCTGCCGCACCCCGGTGGCGCCCGGCCGGAGGCCGGCAAGGACGCGCGCACCCGCCTGGCGGGCCTGCAGGGTGTCGGTGGCGGAGCGGGCGAGCCGGCGGGCGGCATCGGAGAACTGGCGCATGGGGGACCTCGCAGAAGGGGGCAGTGCTCCAGCGGAGCCGAAGCTCCCTGAGCGGGGACCACTCCGGTGTAATCGCTCGCCCGCCGCACCCCAAACGGTGTGACCTACGACGGTCCGTCGTAGCCGCCGGCCGTCTCCGTGCGGCCGGCCACCCCCTTCGCGCCGCACACGGCCGGCCTGCTACTACGGGCCCTCGTACCGCGGGGTGGCGCTGTGACCATCGCCACCGGGCTACCCCCGGCGCCGGCCCGCCAATCGTGAGCCCGCTCACAGGGCGGCGACCGCCGGGCGGCCCGGCGCGGGACCGTGGCGGTACCCGCGCCGCGGTCCGCTGGGCGAAGATCGGGGGGTGACCGACGACTACCAGCAGCGGCGCTTCGCCGCGTTCCGTGCCGCGGACCGGCTGCTCTCCGGCAACCGGCCGCAGACCCTCCGGGAGAGGCTGGCCGCGCTGGCCGCCGACCCGGACCCCGGCTACGACCTCGACCAGCGCCCCGACGTGTACGGCGACGGAGTCGTGCGCGCCCTGGAGGAGCAGGTGGCCACCCTGCTCGGCCTGCCCGACGCGGCGTTCTTCCCGACCGGCACCATGGCCCAGCAGGTCGCCCTGCGGTACTGGGCGGACCGCTCCGGCAGCCGGGTGGTGGCGATGCACCCGCTCGCCCACCCGGAGGTGCACGAGCGGCGCGCCCTGATGCGGCTCACCGGGCTCTCGACGGTCTGGCCGACCGGCGAGCCCCGGCTGCCCACGCCCGAGGAGCTCCGCTCCTGCGAGGAGCACTTCGGCACCCTGACGGTCGAACTCCCGCTCCGCGACGCCGGCTTCGTCCTGCCCACCTGGGACGAGCTGGCCGCGACGCTCGCCGCCGCCCGGGAGCTCGGTGCCCGCGTCCACCTGGACGGCGCCCGGCTGTGGGAGTCCACCGTCCACCTCGGCCGGACGCTCCCGGAGATCTGCGCGCTGGCCGACTCCGTCTACGTCTCCTGCTACAAGACCCTGGGCGGTCTCAGCGGCGCCCTGCTGGCCGGTGACGAGGCGTTCGTCCGCGAGGCGCGGGTCTGGCGTCACCGGTACGGCGGGCAGCTCTTCCAGCAGTGGCCCGCGGCGGTCACCGCGCTGGCCGGGATCCGCCACGAACTGCCGCGCCTGGAGCAGTACGTGACGCATGCCAAGGCCGTCGCCGCAGCCCTGGCGGAGATCCCCGGCGCCCGGGTCAGCCCGGATCCCCCGCACACCCACCAGTTCCGGCTCTGGCTGCCGCACGACGCCGAGGCGCTCGCCGGGGCGGGCCTGCGACTGGCGGAGGAGCAGGGCCTGGCCCTGTTCGGCTTCTGGTCCCCGGTCGGGGTGCCCGGCCAGGCGATGACCGAAGTCACCGTCGCCGGGCCCGCGTTGGAGTGGTCCCCGGAGGATGTCGGCAAGGCCGTCACCGCCCTGCTCGCCCTGCTCTGACGCCCTGTCGGGTCCGTTCGGGCCCTGAACGGCCGTGGGGGGGGGCCCCCCCCCCCGGGGGGGGGGCGCCCGGGGGGTGTGGTGGGGGGGGGGCCGGGAGCGGATGGTCCTATGTTGGGGGGGCCAAAGCTGATCTGG
>NZ_JBHWBW010000175.1:0-2830 GCF_042735675.1 Kitasatospora sp. NPDC059571 | reverse complement strand
TTTTAAAGCCCCCCCCCCCCACCACAAAACCCCCCCCCAACTCCGGGCGCCCCCTCATGTTTTTTAACCCCCCGGGGCTCGGCGGGCCCCCCCCCCGCCCGCCGCCCCGCCCCCCCGGGGGGGTCGGGGGCCCGACGGTCTGTCATGTGCGGTGCGGATCCGACGGATCGGATCAGAAGGAGGGCCTCACCATGAGGATGGCCTCCAGGTTGTTGGAGCTGTTCCACAGCACGTCGATCGCGGTCCGGGTGTCCGGGACCTTCACGCTGCTGTAGGGGGTCGACGCGTCCCAGTAGGTCTTGCGGTGGTCGTCGAAGGTGCTGACGGCCGGCGCGGACGGGATCTTGGTGAGCACATCGGCCTTGTGCAGCGCCAGGCCGTCGGTACGGTCCAGCCCGAAGGTGGAGTCGTAGCCCTGGAGGCGCGAGCGCATCAGGGCGCCGTCGGCCCACTTGATCGGGGTCGGGTGCGAGTCGATCGGCAGGATCAGGCCGGAGCCCGGGTGGCCGGTGACGTTGTTGTCGGACTGCGAGGTGTCCCAGAGCCAGATCAGGATGCCGTTCTGGTTCTGGTAGTGGTCGACCCAGTTCGGACGGGCGGCCGAGCCGAAGACGTACGGGCCGGTCTTCAGCGTGGTGTCGTAGGACACGTACTGGCGGTTCTCGGCGATGTAGTACTGGGCGTAGTCCTTGGAGAACTTGCCGGTGATGCGCGAGAAGCCGGTCGCGGTCCAGCCGTTGTCGCCGTGCTCGGCGTCGTCGGAGAACAGCGCGGCACCGTCGGCGTTGACCGCGATGTCGTCCAGCGCGAGGCCCTTGAGGTGCAGGCCGCCGTCGGTGGTGTAGTGGAAGCGGACCTTGACGGCCTTGCCGGCGTAGGCGTTCAGCGAGTAGGACAGGTCGCCCCACTTGCCGCCCGAGTTGCCGGTGAGGGCCGGCGCGTCGGCGCCGTCCTTCTGCAGCGGGGTGCCGTTGTAGGTGCCGTTGAGGGCGGTCCAGTGGGCGCCGCCGTCGGTGGAGACCTCGGCGTAGCCGAAGTCGTAGTCCTGCTCGATGTCGTACCAGGCCTTGGCGGTCAGCGTGGCCGCCGACTTGCCGGTCAGGTCGACGTCGCGCACCAGCGAGACGTTGAGGTCGTCGGCGCTGCCGCTCCACCACTCGTTGGCACCCGCGAACGGGGTGTTGATCTCAGTGGTGACGGTCTTCTTCGGCAGGTCGACCACCACGGCCTGGGGCCGCTTGGTGTTGTACTCGGCGGGGCCGACCAGGTGGAAGGAGAGCTTGTTGGCGGTGGCCTTGTCGTAGTTCAGCCAGCCGAGCTGCAGCTTGGACCAGGCGTCGAGGTCGCCCGGCTTGTCGCCGATCGAGTTCTTGCCGTCGCCGAGCCAGGAACCGGACGACATCAGCGACCAGAAGCCGACCGAGTTGTCGTCGGCACCGGTGGTGTCGTAGAGGTCCGGCAGACCGAGGTCGTGGCCGTACTCGTGGGCGAAGACGCCGAGGCCGCCGTTCTCGGGCTGCATCGTGTAGTCGCCGACCCAGACGCCGGTGTCGCCGACCGGGGTGCCGCCGAGCTTGTTGTCGGCCGGACCGGTCTTGCCGGCCTGGGCGCCGTAGACGTAGCTGCGGTGGGCCCAGAGCGCGTCGGTGCCCTGGGCGCCGCCGCCGGCGGACTGGTCCTCACCGGCGTGCACGATCTGGAAGTGGTCGATGTAACCGTCGGGCTCGTTGAAGTTGCCGTTGTGGTTGTAGTCGTACCGGTCCCACTGGTCGTACTGCGCCAGGGTGGCCTTGATCTGGGCGTCCGTCTGGCCCTTGGCCTTCTGGTCGGCGACCCAGGCGTTGATGCCGTCGCGGATCAGGTCCTGCGCGTTGGCGCAGACGTGGCTGCCGCAGTAGTCCGAGCCGTAACGGGCCTCGTTCCACGGCACGCGCACCCAGTCGGTGACCTGGCCGTCGACCGAGTAGCGACCCGAGGACTGCTTCTCGTAGAAGGTCTTCAGCGAGTCGCCGGTCTTGGAGAAGTACATGTCCTGGTAGTGCTGCTGGTTGTAGTCAGCCTGCCAGGCGGTGGAGTTGTTGGTCGCGGGGTCCGGCTTCGCGATCTGGTTGTGCGCGGGGCCGGGCTGGCCACCGTACTTGACCTTGCCGTCGGCGGTCTTGGTGGTGTTGTCCACCTGGTCGCCGAAGTCGACGAGGATGGTGAAGATCTTGTCCGTGCGCTCGCGGGCGAGCTCGACGTACTTGTCACGGCCGAGCTTCACCGAGGTGCTGCTGCCGTGCTTCTCGATCTTCGCGGTGCCGGCGAGGAGCTGCTCGGTCGCGGCCTTCTGCTCGGCGTCGACCTTCTCGGTCAGCGGGCCCGGCAGATTGTGGTCGACCTTGGTGGCCTGCACGTCCGCAGGGTCGTGCGAGACAGGGGCCGGCGTGGCGGCGGTAGCCGTCCCGGGCAGCAGGCCGGCGCCGAGCGCGGCCGTGACCGCGACGGCTGCCGTGGCCGCAGCGGCCCTCATGGATATCTTCAACGTGGTGACGTCCTCCCCTTACCGGCACGGCTCTTGGCCCGGCCGGTGAACCAATGAAAGACAGGTGGACGACATTTGATCCAAGGCCAGGTAAAAAAGAAAGACCTTGACCATCCATGATCACGACGCTATCCTCCCCGACTTCGTGATCAACTGATGGTCAGTCAATAGTAATGCAGGCGCCCGCCGTTGCGGCATGCATCGCACACGTACCAGGTCCCGTGTCGCGTCCTGCCCGGGTCATACCCCGCCAGATCACAGGTCATGGATCCGTAAACAGTTTTCAAACTGAAAAGGCCTCGGCCC
>NZ_JBHWBW010000174.1:0-14486 GCF_042735675.1 Kitasatospora sp. NPDC059571 | reverse complement strand
CCGCGAGGGCGGGGGTGGAGCCGCCGCCGGCCATCGGTGCGGCGATCACCGGGACGTCGAGGTGCAGGCTCATCCGGTCCTCCGGTCGGCTCCGGCAGCGGCCGGCCCGGGCGGGTCCGACCGCCCCATTGTCGGACACCCCGCGGCGGTGAGCACACGGCAACCTGGCGGCAACAGCCGGGCAACGCCCGGGAATCCCGCGGCCCCTACTTTCTGTCAACCGACAGAAACTGCCGTGGAAAGCCGGTGCCCCCATGACCACCAGCACTTCCCTCGCCCCTGCCGGAGCCGCCGGGCCGGCGCCCGCCGACGCGCTCCCCTATCCGCAGCAACTCCACCGCACGATGGGCCGGTTCGCCTCGTTCGCGGCCGGCTTCTCGTTCATCTCCGTGCTCACCACGGTCTTCCAGCTCTTCGCGTTCGGCTACGGCTCGGCCGGGCCGGCGTTCGTCTGGACGTGGCCGGCGGTCCTGGTCGGCCAGCTGCTGGTGGCCGCCTGCTTCGCCGAACTCGCCGCCCGCTACCCGATCTCCGGGGCCATCTACCAGTGGGCGACCCGGCTGGCCGGCCCGGCCTACGGCTGGTTCACCGGCTGGCTGATGGTGCTCGGGCAGGTGGTGGTGGTGACCGCCGCCGCGCTCGCCCTGCAGGTGGTGCTGCCCGCGCTCTGGCCGGGCTTCCAGCTCCTCGGCGGCGACCCCTCCCCGACCACCGCGAGCGGCGCCGCCAACGCGGTGCTGCTCGGCGCCGCGCTGATCGTGCTGACCACACTGGTCAACGCGGTGGACAACCGGGTGCTGTCCTGGGTGAACGGCATCGGGGTGACCGCCGAGCTGACCGGGATCGTGCTGATCGTCGTCCTGCTGTTCACCCACACCGAGCAGCCCGCCTCGGTGGTGCTGCACACCGGCCACACCGGCGGGGGCGCGTTCTGGGCGCTCCTGGTCGGCTCCTTCACGGCCGCGTACGTGATGATCGGCTTCGACAGCGCGGGCGAGCTCTCCGAGGAGACGGTCGCGCCGCGGCGCACCGCGCCCCGCACCATCCTGACCGCGCTGGCCGCGGCCGGGGTCGGCGGCGGGCTGCTGCTGCTCGGCGGCGTGCTGGCCGCCCCCAGCCTCACCGACGGCCGGCTCGCCTCGGAGGGCCTGTCCTACGTGCTGACCAGCAGCCTCGGCGACGGCCTGGGCCGGGTCCTGCTCGCGGACGTGGCGGTCGCGGTCTGCGTGGGCACCCTGGCGATGCAGACCGCGGGGACCCGGATGGTCTTCTCGATGGCCCGCGACGGGGCGCTGCCGGGCTCGGCCCGGCTGGCCGCCGTCCACCCGCGCAGCGGCATGCCGCGCTGGGCGGCGCTCGCGGTGGGCGTCCCGGCCACCGCCTTCCTGCTGCTCAACCTGGTCTCCCCGGCCGCCTTCCTGGCGCTGTCCACCACCTGCATCGTGTTGGTCTACGCCGCGTACGCGCTGGTGGTGGGCGCCCTGCTGGTCCGCCGGCTGCGCGGCCTGCCGGTCGGGGAGGGCGCGGACGCCGACGAGCGCGGGCGGCCGCTGTTCTCGCTCGGCCGCTGGGCGCTGCCGGTGAACGTGCTGGCGCTGCTGTACGGCGCGGCGATGACGGTGAACCTCGCCTGGCCGCGCGAGACGGTGTACGACCCGGCGGGCGGGCACTGGTACTTCCGCTGGTTCGGCGTGCTGGTGCCGGTCGTCGCGGTGCTGGCCGGCGCGGTGTACCGGCGGCTGCGCCGCTGATCCGGCCGCTCAGACGAGCCGCTCGCCCCCCCGGCGGGCGGCTTCGGCCTGCGCCGGGGAGCAGCCGGCGAACCGCAGCGCGGCGTCCGCGACCGCGCCCGCCACCGCGTGCGGTGTCCGCCCGCCCTGCTCGCGGGCGACCGCCACCCCGCCCTCCACCAGGCCGAACAGCAGGTCGGTGCGGAGTGCGGGGTCGGTGCCGTCCGTCGCGACCAGGGCGAGCAGCGTGCCGTACGCGGCCTTGAGCTCGGCGCGGGCCGCGCGGAAGCCGGCGAAGCGTTCCCCGCGGACCTCGGGCAACTGGTAGAGCGCGCCCAGGTTGTACAGGCCGCCGAAGAGCAGTTCGGCGTCGCGGGCGGCCAGTGCCCAGAGCCTGGCGGCCGGGTCCGCGCCCTGCTGGGCGAGCAGGGCGGCCGCGAAGGCCAGCGAGGGCTCGACGGTGCTCTCCAGCAGGGTGGCGAGGACGTCCTCCTTGCCGGCGAAGTAGTGGTACATGGACGCCTGCCGCATCCCCGCGCGCTCGGCGACGGCCCGGGTGGTGGTCGCGGCGTAGCCGTTGCGGGTGAACAGCTCGGCGGCGGCGGCCAGCACCTGGTCGCGCGGCGCCAGCGCGCTGTCGACGGGGCCCTGGGCGCGCGGGCGGCCGACGCGGGCGGCGGGACGGCTGGTGGTGGACACCTCATGATCCTCGCACATCACCGCAGGCCGCGATCACCGTGAGGGGACGGTAACTCCCGTGTTACGTCCGGGCAATGGCGGCGAAGCCGGTGCTGCCTAATTTCTGTCGCATGACAGAAACCACCGACGCCGAGGCCGGCACCGCCACCACCACGGCCGCCCGCACACACGCCAGGGCGCAGGCGGGCGCGGTCGTCGACTGCATGCCCGTGCTGCCGCCGCCACCGGGCACCCTGTGGTCCGAGACGGTCGCCGGCGGCGGCTGCACCCACCTCGTGCTGCCCGCCGGCGCCCACGTCACCCTGACCGACCGCGACGGCGACGCCTGCGCCCACCTGCTGCTGTACGTGACGGCCCGGCCCTGGGAGCGGCTCAGCGCCGCCGACACCGTCAAGGTCCAGTGGAACGCCTACCTCGGCACCGGCAGCCAGCTCCTCTCCGACCAGGGCCGGGTGCTCGCCACCCTCACCGCCGACTCCTCCGGCCGGCACGACGCGCTGGCCGGCACCTCCGCCGCCGCCCGCAACACCGCCCGGTACGGCGACGGCACCGCGCACGGCCCCTCCCCCGCCGGCCGCGAGCTGTTCGTCCTCGCCGCCGCCAAGCACGGCCTCGGCCCGCGCGACCTGCCGCCCAGCATCTCGTTCTTCCACGGCATCACGGCCGGCCCGGACGGCGCCCTGCACTCGACCGGATCCGCCGGCCCCGGCGCCGCGGTCACCCTCCGCGCGGAGCAGGCGGTCACCCTGCTGATCGCCAACACCGCCCACCCGCTGGACCCGCGCCCCGGCTACCACTGCACCCCGCTGGAGGTGCTCGCCGTGCCCGGCGAGGTCACCGGCCCCGGCGACCCGCACTGGGACAGCACCCCCGAACGCCACCGCGCCCACCTCAACACCGCAGCCCTGGGGGTCCGATGACCGTCCTGCTCGACCGGACCGTGCCCGCGCGCGGCGCCTTCTCCGCCGTCGTCCGCCGCGGACAGCTGCTCACCGTCACCGACCTCGGCGGCAACCAGGCCGTCGACTGCCTGCTCTACGACGCCCACGACACCGCCGTGCGCTACAGCGCGAGCGACACCGTGCAGGCGCAGGGCTCGCTCTTCCTCGACAAGGGCAGCGTGCTGCTCTCCACCGAGCACACCCCGCTGATGACCGTCACCGAGGACGACTGCGGCCGGCACGACACCATCGCGGGCGCCTGCTCCAAGGAGTCCAACACCCTGCGCTACGGCCACCACACCTGGTCCCAGCACGCCTGCGTGGAGAACTTCCTCGCCGAGGGCGCCCGCTGGGGCCTCGGCAAGCGCGACCTGGTCTCCAACATCAACTGGTACATGAACGTGCCGGTCGAACCGGACGGCACCCTCGGCATCGTCGACGGCCGCTCCGCGCCCGGCCTGCGGGTCGTGCTGCGCGCCGAGACCGACGTGCTGGTGCTGGTCTCCAACTGCCCCCAGATCAACAACCCGTGCAACGGCTTCGACCCGACGCCCGTCCGGATGACCGTCACCGAGGACTGAGCCGCGATGACCTACGACACCCTGCTGATCGCCAACCGCGGCGAGATCGCCGCCCGGATCATCCGCACCGCGCGGCGGCTCGGCATCGCCACCGTGGCGGTCTTCTCCGACCCGGACCGCTCCGCCCCGCACGTCCGGCTCGCCGACCACGCCGTGCGCCTGGGGCCCGCCGCCGCCAAGGACAGCTACCTGCGCGGCGACCTGGTGCTCCAGGCGGCGCTGGACACCGGCGCGGGAGCCGTCCACCCCGGCTACGGCTTCCTCTCCGAGGACGCCGCGTTCGCCCGGCGGACGGAGGCGGCCGGGCTGGCCTTCGTCGGCCCGACCCCCGCCCAGCTGGAGGTCTTCGGCGCCAAGCACACCGCCCGGGCCGCCGCCGAGGCCGCCGGCGTGCCGCTGCTGCCCGGCACCGGCCTGCTGGCGGATCTGGACGCCGCGCTCGCCGCGGCCGACGCGGTCGGCTACCCGGTGATGCTCAAGGCCACCGGCGGTGGCGGCGGCATCGGCATGCAGGCCTGCCACGGCCCGGCGCAGCTGGCCGACGCCTGGGAGCGGGTGCAGCGGGTCGCCGCGGCGAGCTTCGCCACGGCCGGGGTGTTCCTGGAGCGGCTGGTGGAGCGGGCCCGCCACGTCGAGGTGCAGGTCTTCGGCGACGGCACCGGCCGGGTGGTCACCCTCGGCGACCGCGACTGCTCGCTCCAGCGGCGCAACCAGAAGGTGCTGGAGGAGGCGCCCGCGCCCGGCCTGCCCGCGCACGTGCGCAAGCAGCTCGCCGAGTCGGCCCGGGAGCTGTGCGCCTCGGTCTCCTACCGGTCGGCCGGCACGGTGGAGTACGTCTACGACGCCGCCCGCGAGGAGGCGTACTTCCTGGAGGTCAACACCCGCCTCCAGGTGGAGCACCCGGTCACCGAGGCGGTGTACGGCGTCGACCTGGTCGAGTGGATGCTGCGGCTCGCCCGGGGCGAGCGCTCGGCCGTGCGCGAGGTCGGACCGCCGGAGGGCCACGCCGTGGAGGCCCGGGTCTACGCCGAGGACCCGAACCGCGACCACCGGCCCAGCGCCGGCCTGCTGACCGAGGTGGTCTTCCCCGCGGACGTCCGGGTGGACGCCTGGGTGGAGACCGGCACCGAGGTCACCACCGCCTACGACCCGATGCTCGCCAAGGTGATCGTGCACGGCGCCGACCGCGACGATGCGCTGGCCCGCCTCACCGACGCCCTGGACCGCACCCGGATCCACGGCATCGAGACCAACCTCGGCCTGCTGCGCGCGGTGCCCGCGGTGCCGGCCGTCCGCGGCGCCGCCCACCACACCGGCACGCTGGCCGGCGTCACCGACCCGACGCCGCGGATCGAGGTCGTCCGGGCGGGCACCCAGACCACCGTGCAGGACTGGCCGGGCCGCACCGGCTACTGGCACGTCGGCGTCCCGCCGTGCGGGCCGATGGACGACCTGTCGTTCCGGCTCGGCAACCGGGCGCGCGGCAACCCCGAGGGCGCGCCCGGACTGGAGTGCACGCTGCAGGGCCCGGCCCTGCGGTTCACCGAGGCGGCGTGGGTCTGCGTCACCGGCGCCCCCACGGCGGCCACCGTCGACGGCACCGCGATCCCGCAGTGGGTGCCCGTCCGGGTCCCCGCCGGGGCGCTGCTCGACATCCCGGCGCCGCCCGGGCCCGGACTGCGCAGCTACCTGCTGGTGGCCGGCGGCCTGGACGCCCCGCTCTTCCTCGGCAGCGCCGCCACCTTCACCCTCGGCGGTTTCGGCGGCCACGGCGGGCGGGCGCTGCGGGTCGGCGACGTGCTGCGCGGCGGCACCGCCGCCCTCGGGCCGGGCGCCGGTCCCGTCCCGGCCGCCGAGCGGCCCGCGTTCACCTCCGACTGGGAGCTGCCCGCCCTCGAAGGTCCGCACGCCGCACCGGAGTTCTTCACTGAGCAGGACATCGAGGAGTTCTACGCCGCCGACTGGTCGGTGCACTTCAACAGCGCCCGCACCGGCGTCCGCCTGGTCGGCCCCAAGCCGGCCTGGGCCCGCCCGGACGGGGGCGAGGCCGGCCTGCACCCGTCCAACATCCACGACACCCCGTACGCGGTCGGCGCGGTCGACTACACCGGCGACATGCCGGTGCTGCTCGGCCCGGACGGCCCCTCGCTGGGCGGCTTCGTCTGCCCCGCCACGGTCGCCGCCGGCCAGCGCTGGAAGCTCGGACAGCTGCGCCCGGGCGACCGGGTGCGGTTCGTCCCGGTCACCGCCGCGGCCGCGGACGGGCTGCGGCGCGCCCCGGCCGCCGTGCCGCGGGCCTCGCGCGCGGCGATCACCGACGGCGGCGTGCTCGGCCGGCTGCCCGCCTCCGCCGGGCGCCCCGCCGTCACCTACCGGCGCAGCGGCGACGACAACCTGCTGGTCGAGTACGGGCCGATGCAGCTGGACCTGGCGCTGCGGATGCGGGTCCACGCGCTCGCCGAGCACCTCGCCGCCCGGCGCCCGCACGGAGTGGTCGACCTGACGCCCGGGATCCGCTCGCTCCAGGTGCACGTCGATCCGGACGTCCTGCCGGTCGCCGAACTCCTCGGCCTGGTCCGGGAGATCGAGGAGGCGCTGCCCGACACCGAGCGGCTCGCGGTGCCCAGCCGCACCGTCCACCTGCCGCTGTCCTGGGACGACCCGGCGACCCGGGAGGCGATCGAGCGGTACATGGCGGGCGTGCGCGACGACGCGCCCTGGTGCCCGTGGAACATCGAGTTCATCCGCCGGATCAACGGCCTCGGCTCGGTCGACGACGTGTACCGCACGGTCTTCGACGCCGAGTACCTGGTGCTCGGTCTCGGCGACGTGTACCTCGGCGCGCCGGTCGCCACCCCGCTGGACCCGCGGCACCGGCTGGTGACCACCAAGTACAACCCGGCCCGCACCTGGACGGCGGAGAACTCGGTCGGCATCGGCGGCGCCTACCTGTGCGTCTACGGCATGGAGGGGCCGGGCGGCTACCAGTTCGTCGGGCGGACGGTGCAGATGTGGTCGGGCTGGCAGCAGCGCGGCCCGTTCGAGCCGGGCGCACCGTGGCTGCTGCGGTTCTTCGACCGGATCCGCTGGTACCCGGTGTCCGCGGAGGAACTCCTGGAGCTGCGCGCGGACATGGCCGCCGGGCGGTTCCGGCCGCGGATCGAGGAGGGCGAGTTCGTGCTCGCCGACCACCTGCGCTTCCTGGCCGAACAGGCCGGCCCGATCGAGGAGTTCCGCGCGGTGCAGGCCGCGGCCTTCGCCGCCGAGCGGCAGGCCTGGGAGGAGGCGGGCGAGTTCGACCGCGCCGAGCGGGCGGCCGGCGCCGCACCGGTCGCCCCGCGGACGGTGACCGCCCCGCCGGGCGGCAGCGTGGTCGCGTCCGAGCTCACCGCGTGCGTCTGGAAGGTCGACGTCGCCGCCGGCGAACGCGTCCGCAAGGGACAGCAGTTGATGGCACTGGAGGCGATGAAGATGGAGACCGCGGTGACGGCCGACCAGGACGGCGTGGTCGCCGAACTGCTCGTCCGCTCCGGCGACCAGGTCGAGGCAGGCAGCCCGCTGGTGGTCCTGGGGGCGGTCGCGTGAGCGCCGTACAGCGGCCCGGAGCCGTCGAGCGGGTCCGGCGGGCGTACGCCCGGATCGCCGCCGCGGACCGGCCGGAGATCTGGATCGACCTGCGGTCGCAGGCCGAGGCGGAGGCGGAGGCCGCCCTGGTGGACGCCCGGACGGCGGCCGGGGAGCAGCTGCCGCTGGCCGGCACGGTCTGCGCGGTCAAGGGCAACATCGACGTCGCCGGCCTCCCCACCACGGCCGGCTGCCCCGACTACGCCTACCTGCCCGAGCGGGACGCGCCCGCGGTCGCCCGGCTGCGCGCCGCCGGCACGGTGGTGCTCGGCACCACCAACCTCGACCAGTTCGCGACCGGCCTGGTCGGCACCCGCAGCCCGTACGGCGCGGTGCGGGGCGCCGTCGACCCGGAGCGGATCTCCGGCGGCTCCAGCTCGGGGTCGGCGGTGGCGGTCGCCCTCGGCCTGGTGGACCTGGCGCTCGGTACCGACACCGCGGGCTCCGGCCGGGTGCCCGCCGCGCTCAACGGCATCGTCGGGCTGAAGCCGACCCCCGGCCGGGTGCCGACCGAGGGCGTGGTGCCGGCCTGCCGCAGCCTGGACTGCGTCTCGGTGTTCGCCCGCACGGTCGGTGAGGCGCAGGCCGCACACCGGCTGATCGCCGACCCGGCGCCCGAGCGCCCGGGCCGGGCCGCCGGGCCGTGGCGGGTGGCGGTGCCCGCGCCGGACGCGCTCGGCCCGCTCGCCGACGGGTGGGCGCAGGCGTTCGGGGCGGCGGCCGACCGGCTCGCCGCCGCCGGAGCCGCCCTGGCAGCGATCGACCCGGCGCCGTTCGAGCGGGTCGCCGCGATGCTCTACGAGGGCGCCTTCGTCGCCGAACGGTACGCGGCCGTCGGGGAGTTCGTCGACAAGGGCGGCCCCGGCCTGGACCCGGTGGTGGCCGGGATCATCGGCGCCGCCCGCGACGTGCCGGCCCACCGGCTGGTCGACGACCTGGCCGAACTGGCCCGGCTGCGCACCCTGGCGCTCGCCGCCCTCGGCGACGCGGACGCGCTGCTGCTGCCGACCACCACCGCCCACCCCACCCTGGCCGAGGTCGCCGCCGACCCGGTGGGCGTCAACGCCCGGCTCGGCCGGTTCACCAACTCGGCCAACCTGCTGGGCCTGTGCGCCCTCGCGGTACCCGCGGGGACGGTGCACGGCCTGCCGTTCGGCGTCATGCTGGTCGGCCCGGCGGACACCGAGGAGCGGCTCGGCGCGATCGCCCGGCTGCTCACCGAGCCGTCCCTGCCGCTGGCGGTGTTCGGCGCCCATCTGACCGGGCAGCCGCTCAACGGCCAACTGGCCTCGCTCGGCGCACGGTTCCTCGCCGAGACCGCCACCGCCCCCAGCTACCGGCTGTACGCCCTGGACACCGTCCCGGCCAAGCCCGGCCTCGTCCGGATCGGGACGGGGGGCGCGGCGGAGTCGGGCGGGGCGGGCGGCGCCTCGATCGCCGGTGAGCTGTGGGAGCTGCCCGCCGCGGGCCTCGGGGCGCTGCTGGCCGCACTGCCGGCGCCGATGGTGCTGGGCGGTGTGGAGCTCGCCGACGGGAGCCGGGTGACCGGCTTCCTCTGCGAGCCCGCCGCGCTGGAGGGCGCCGCGGACATCACCGCCGCCGGCGGCTGGGCGGCGTACCTGCGGGGCTGAGCGCCCCGCCGCCGCTCGGCCGTACCGGCCGGACGGCCGCTCAGCTGCCGGTGCGCAGCTCCGGGCGGTCGTCCGAGCCGCCGTCGAGGCCGGCCGCCCAGAGCGAGCGCACATGGCCGAGGTGGCGGGCCATGCACTCCTCCGCCGCCTCGGCGTCGCCTGCGATCATCAGGTCGAGCAGCTCCAGGTGCTCCTCGGCGGAGGAGACCAGCTCGCCGCGCTGGTCGAGCCGGTTGAGGCCGTACAGGCGGGAGCGCTTGCGCAGGTCGCCGACGGTCTCCACCAGCCGGGCGTTGCCGGCCAGGCCGAGCAGCCCGAGGTGGAAGCGCCGGTCGGCCTCCAGATAGGCGATCAGGTCGTGGGCGCGGGCGGCCTCGACGATGGCCTCGGCCTCCGGGCGCAGCGCCTCCAGCTGCTCGCGGGCGGCCGTGCGGGTGACCCGTCCGACCGTGGGGACCTCGATCAGGGCGCGGATCTCGGTGAACTCGTCGAGGTCGCGCTCGCTCAGCTCGGTGACCCGGAAGCCCTTGTTGCGGACGGCCTCGACCAGGCCCTCGCGGGCGAGGTCGAGCATCGCCTCGCGGACGGGGGTGGCGGACACCCCGAAGTCCGTGGCGAGCGCGGGCGCCGAGTACACGACGCCGGGGCGCAGCTCGCCGGAGATCAGTGCCGCGCGCAGCGCGTGCGCGACCTGGTCGCGCAGCCGCTCCTGGACGGAGATGAGGGCGCGGGGCTTGAGGTCCGCCATGGTGTGCCTCCGGGGGTGAACAGGCCCTCATCGTACAATGTCACGTTTCGCCGGGGCGGGCGGCGGCACCGGCGTCGTACTGGGCGGCGGCGACCGCGAGGTCCTGCCAGGCCATCCCGACCCCCTTGAACAGCCTGGGCCGGTCGTCCGGCACAACTGCCTTCCCGCAGACGAGTTCTGACAGGTTAGCAAGCGGCAGCGGGCCGCCCTCCGCGAAGGCCGCCAGCAGGTCGCCGGCCTCCGCGGACGCCGCCGAGCGGGCCTCCGTGTACAGCGCCGACCGGCGCACCAGTGCCGTGTCCACCTCGCGGGCACCGGGCTCGTGCGAGCCGATCGCCGCGACCGCGGCGCGGTCGGGCACCAGCCGGCCGTCGAAGAGCGGTGTCCGGGCGGTGGTGCAGCAGACCACCAGGTCGGCCTCGGCCACCGCCTCCGGGCCGCCGGTGCGGGCGTCCAGCCCGAGGGAACGGGCCCGGTCCGCCAGCTCCCGCGCCGGGCCGGGGCGGCGGGCGACCACGGTGACACGGCGCAGCGGCCGGACGGCGGCCAGCGCCGCCAGATGGCCGTGGGCCTGCGGCCCGGCGCCGAACAGCACCAGCCGGCCGGCGTCGGGCGGGGCGAGCCGGTGCAGGGCGAGCGCGGTGACCGCCGGGGTGCGCAGCGCGGTGAGCGCGGCGCCGTCGAGGAGTGCGAGCGGCTGCAGCGTCGGGCCGTCGAACAGCAGGTAGCCGCCGGTGATCCGGGGCAGCCCGCGGACCGGGTTGCCGGGCGCGACGGCAGCGATCTTCACTCCGGCGTAGCGGCCCGCCGCGGCGGGCATCAGCAGCAGCTCTCCGGCCGGCACCGGCACGGCCGAGCGCGGCGCCGCCGCCTCCGGGTCGAGCCCGTCCAGCAGGGCACGCTCCAGTGCCCGGACCGCCTCGGCGGGGGTGAGGGTGAGCTCCAGCCAGGGGATCACAGCAGGAAGCCCGGGCCGAGCGGATCGTCCGGGTCGAGCACGAAGCGGTGCTCGCCGGTGCGGTGGGCGGTGCCGGTGACCTCGGTGACCAGCCCGCCCGGCTGCTCGCCGACCACCCGGCCGGTGAACTCGGTGCCGATCACGGACAGGTGCCGCAGCACCCCGGTGCGACCCTCGGCGGCGAGCAGCGCGAGCCGGGCGGACGTCCCGGAGCCGCACGGCGAGCGGTCGATCTGGCCGTCCGCGAAGACCGTCACGCTGCGCTGCGCGGGCCCCTGCGGGGTGTCCGGCAGTTCCTCGTACAGCAGGACGCCGTAGACGCCGGAGAGCCGGTCGTCCGCGGGGTGGCGGGTGGCCGGGTGGCCCGCCAGCCCGTCCCGGATCCGCCGGGCGGCGGCGGTCAGCCCGGGGAGCTGTCCGACGGTCACCGCGAGGCCCAGGTCGGCGGCGCGGACGACGGCGTAGCAGGCGCCCGCGTGCGCGACGCCGACCCGGACGGTGCCGGCTCCCGCGCGGACGGGCAGGTCGCGGGCGGTGACGAAGGCCGGCACGTTGCGGAAGGCGACGGCGGTGGTGCGCCCGGCCGCCCGGTGCACGGTGGCGGTCACCCGGCCGGAGGGCACGTCCACGACGACCTCGGCCGTGCCGTCCGCCGGTGCGGCGACCAGCCCGCTGTCGACGGCCCAGGCGCCGAGTGCGATGGTGCCGTGCCCGCAGGCGGTGGAGTACCCGTCCTTGTGCCAGAACAGCACCCCGAGGTGGGCGCCGTCGTCGTCCGGCGGCACCACGAAGCCGCCGTACATCCCGGCGTGGCCGCGCGGCTCCCGGGTCAGCAGCCGGCG
The DNA here is from genome assembly GCF_042735675.1 of Kitasatospora sp. NPDC059571. Classification (NCBI taxonomy): domain Bacteria; kingdom Bacillati; phylum Actinomycetota; class Actinomycetes; order Kitasatosporales; family Streptomycetaceae; genus Kitasatospora; species Kitasatospora sp. NPDC059571. The sequence continues at coordinate 2,732 of NZ_JBHWBW010000174.1, read as the reverse complement.
CACGTCGTCCAGCGCGCCGGGCCGCGGTGCGGTGGCGGTGCCGCCGGCGCCGAGCGCGAGCGCCCGCCGCTCGGCGACCGTCGCGCCGGGGACGGGCGGCAGCCCCGCGGTGACGATCCGGAACGGCTCGCCGGCCGTGTGGTAGTCGACCGTCTCCACCGGGCCGGTCATGCCGGCGGGAGCAGCGAGACCGTCCGGCTCGCCGTGTAGAAGTCGAGGGCGGCCGCGCCCTGCTCCCGCTCGCCGTAGGCGGCCGAACCGGTGCCCCCGAACGGCAGGTGGAAGTCGACCCCGGTGGACGGCGCGTTGATCCTGATCATGCCGGCGGCGAGGCGGTCGGCGGCGGCGAGCGCGGTGCCGAGCTCCCGGGTGTGCACGGAGGCGGCGAGGCTGTGCCGGCTGGCGTTGGCCAGCGCGATCGCCTCGTCCAGGTCGGCGGCCCGCAGCAGGACGGCGACCGGGCCGAAGAACTCCTCGGTGAGCAGCGGGTGCCCGGCCGGCACCCCGGCCAGCAGCGCGGGGGCGAACGTCCAGCCCGGTCCGTCCGTGCGGATGCCGCCGGTGAGCACCTCGGCCCCGGCGGCCCGGGCGGTGTCCACCGCGCCGGTGAGGCGGTCCAGCGCCGCCTCACCGATGACCGGGCCGCAGGGCTCGGCGGCGAGGCGCTTGGCGAGGGCCTCGCGCAGCGGCTCGTACGCCTCGCCGACCGCGATGACCCGGCTGGTGGCGGTGCACTTCTGCCCGGCGTACCCGGCGATGGCGGCGGTGAGATCGTCGGCGGCCCGCTCGATGTCGGCGTCGGGGAGCACCAGTGCGGCGTTCAGGCCGCCCAGCTCGGCCTGGGCGGGCACGCCGCGCTCGGCGGTGGCCGCGATCACGGCCCGTCCGACGGCGGTGGATCCGGTGAAGGAGACCACGTCGGCGGCGCCGACCAGCGCGGCGCCCTCCTCGGCGCCGCCCGGGATCACGGTGAGCACGCCGTCGGGCAGGTCGAGCAGCTCGGCCAGGCGCAGTGCGCAGGCGGTCGCCTCGGGCGCGGGCTTGAGGACGGCGGTGTTGCCGACCGCGAGCGCGGGGGCGGCCTTCCAGACCGGGATGGCCAGCGGGAAGTTCCACGGGGTGATCAGGCCGGCGACGCCGTACGGGCGGCGGCGGGTGAGCAGCAGCCCGGGCCCGGCCGCGGTCTCGTGCACGGCGCCGGCGGGCGCGTACGGGGCCTGCGCGTAGAAGCGGAGGATGGCGGCGGTGCGGGCGGTCTCGCCGCGGGCCTCGCCGAGCGGCTTGCCGACCTCGCGGACGACGAGGGCGGCGAGCTCGTCGGCGTGCGCCTCGACGGCCTCGGCGGCGCGGGTGAGCGCGGCCGAGCGGGCGGCGGCCCCGGCCGCGAGCCAGCCGGGCTGGGCGGCCCGGGCGCGGTCGACGGCGGCCAGGGTGCCGGCCGCGCCCGGGGTGCCGGTGGTGATCACCACGTCGGCGGGGGCGGCGGGATTGCGGGAGGTGAGGGTCACGGGGTCCTCCAGGGTGTCCGGGCGGACACCGGGGTCGGGTCGGGGCTCGGGGCCGGGGGCGGGCTCGGGCCGGGGCGGGCCGGGGACCGGGGCCGGGGTCAGAGCAGGAAGCCGGCCGGGAAGGGGTCGGCCGGGTCGAGGAAGTACTGGGCGGTGCCGGTCAGCCAGGCCCGGCCGGTGACGGTGGGCACCACGGCGGGCCGGCCCGCGACGGTGGTCTCCTCGACCAGCCGGCCGGTGAAGGAGGTGCCGATGAAGGACTCGTTGACGAAGTCCCGGTGGAGCGGCAGCTCGCCGCGGGCGTGCAGCTGGGCCATCCGGGCGGAGGTGCCGGTGCCGCAGGGCGAGCGGTCGAACCAGCCGGGGTGGATCGCCATCGCGTGGCGGGAGTGCACGGCGGTCGAGCCGGGCGCCAGCAGCTGGACGTGGTGGCAGCCGTTGATCGCCGGGTCCTCCGGGTGGACCGGCCGGTCGGCCTCGTTGATCGCGGCCATCACCGCGAGCCCGGCGTCCAGGATCTCCTGCTTGCGGGCCCGGTCGAACGGCAGGCCGAGCCGCTCCAGCGGCAGGACGGCGTAGAAGTTGCCGCCGTACGCGAGGTCGTACGCGACCTCGCCGTGGCCCGGCACCTCCACCGTGCGGTCGAGCCCGACCGCGTACGAGGGCACGTTGCGGATGGTGACGGACCGGGCCGCGCCGTCGACCACGTGCACGTCCGCGACGACCAGGCCGGCCGGGGTGTCCAGCCGGACGGTGGTGACCGGCTCGACCACCTCCACCATGCCGGTCTCGACCAGGACGGTGGCGACGCCGATCGTGCCGTGGCCGCACATCGGCAGCAGGCCCGACACCTCGATGTACAGCACGCCGACGTCGGCGTCCGGCCGGGTGGGCGGCTGGAGGATCGCGCCGCTCATCGCGGCGTGGCCGCGCGGCTCGTACATCAGCAGGGTGCGGACGTGGTCCAGGTGCTGCTGGAAGTGCACACGGCGCTCGGCCATGGTGGCGCCGGGCACGGTGCCGATCCCGCCGGTGATCACGCGGGTGGGCATGCCCTCGGTGTGCGAGTCCACGGCGTGGAAGACGTGGCGGCTGCGCAAGGTGGCTCTCCTCGGGTGGGCGGGGGGGGGCGGGGGGGCGCGCCGCCCCGGGGGGGGGGGCGCGCGCGCGCAGCGCGCCGCGCGGCGCGGCGGGGGGGGGGCGCGGCGGCGCGCGGGCGCTCAG
>NZ_JBHWBW010000173.1:0-14509 GCF_042735675.1 Kitasatospora sp. NPDC059571 | reverse complement strand
GCCTGGGACTCCGGATCGAGGCCGTCGCGTTTGCGGCCCCGAGCCTGGCAGGGCCGGGCGGGCCGGGGCCGGTCGGCGGAGACTTACGGCCATGGAGCCACGCTTCTACCAAGGCGACGCAGTGGTCCACGCTGACGGGACGGTGTACCGCTGCTGGGCGAACCTGCGCTGCTGGACCGACCGGGTCCGGGCCCGCACATTCGGCGGGACGAGTGTCCACGATGGCCAGCAGGAGTGGATGGGGCGCCTGCGGTTCGACACCAGCGCCGACGCCGGGGCTGTCCTGGTCGCCGACAACCTCCGCCTGGTCATCGGCAACGGCGCACAGAATGCGTTCCTCGCCAACGCCATCGACCACGCCACCGCGACACTCACGATCCGCGGCAGCGGCGCCACACCGTTCTGACCCCGGCGACCTGGCACCTGCCCACGCGCCGTCCGAACAGGGGCGGGCCACGCGCTCAGCGCCGGAGCGCCGGCCGTCAAGGGAGGGTAGATACCCGTCGTCAAGGTACCGACAGGCGCCCTCAAGGCACGCCGGGATACCGTGACGACACAGGTCACAGCCGGTGTCCACCCGGGTGTGACCTGCGCCGTCAGGGGAGTGGCTGTGTACGGGAGAACGGGTTCTGGTCCAACTTCTGTGGACCGGTGACGCTCAGTACCGACGGGGGTGTCGGAAGGACGGTTGATAGTGCCGGTCATGGCAGATCGCAGTCCGGTTCCCCGGATCATCACCTCGGCGGCGCGGGAGTCCCTGAAGCCGCTCGGCCTGGCCCAGCGTGGGCGGTCGCGGCTGTGGATTGATGATCACGGGTGGTGGCTGGGGGTTGTGGAGTTCACCCCGCCGTGGACTGCCGGCAGCGGTCTGCACGTCGGTGCGATGTGGCTGTGGCACGACGTGGACCAACTAGCCTTCCACGTGGACGCGGTCCGGGTCGGCTCCGAGCTGTTCCGCACCGAAGACCAGTTCACGCCGCTGGCACTCGAACTCAGCCGACAGACGGCCGCGAACGTGACCGCGCTGAGTGAGCGGTTCCAGTCTCTGCCGAACGTCGCCCGATACCTGACGTCCCGGCCGGTGCGCCAGGGATTCCTCTGGGACGGCTTCGACGCGGGATCGCGGCTGCCCTGGTCGGCTATCCGGACACGGCCCGCGATCACTTCGAGCGAGTCCTCCGAGAGGACCCTCTGGCCTCGTGGATGGTCGAAGCCCAGGAGAAGGCAGGTGAGCTGCACACGATCGCGGCAGATCGCGACGCCGTGACAGCGTGGGTCGCCCAGGGCGTCGACTCATGCCGGAGCAAGCTGGGCCTGGATCCTGGGCCGTTCGCGATCAACCGAATGGACTCACCCGTTGGGCAACAGAGCTGCGGTCAGGCCAGCAGGACTTGCTTTTGCAGCAGGTCGAAGCCGGCCCCTCCGTACATCTGGCGCTTGATCATTTGATCAGGTTGACGTGGCCTTCGACGACGCCCGAGCTCCACGGCAGTGTCAGGCCGGCAGTGACGGCGGCGAGATTGCGTTCGAGACCGTTGAGGAAGGCGTGGAGGCTGGGCAGGTCGTCGGCGCGGGGTGGGCACGGACAGGACAGGACAGGACAGCCGGCCTCGTCTGGGCTCTGGGCGGCTCGTGAGTTGCTGATGGGTGCTCACGCTGGGCTGGCTGAGCCGGCATCGACTCCACGGATTATCGGGGGTGGTCTCACATCCGTTGTCTCAGGACTCTCGCCCGGCGTTCGGGTGGCGTGGCAGTATCGCTGGGTCGGGCGCGGCGCCCGTCCCGAGGGTCCGGGGCTTCCGTGATCCGCAAACGCTTGATGACGGCTGCAGCGGCGGCGACGTTGCTGTCGGCCGTTGCCGTGGCTCCGGCACACGCCGTGTCAGCGGCACCGCTCTCGTGCACGATCATCAACATTGGCCAGCCAGGGAACATCAGCATCAGCGGCCAGTACGCCGGGCAGGTCGAGCAGCAGTACGACAACTGCCACAACGTCCGCGCGCACTGGCAGTGGTCATCCTCCTACCGGACCTACCACGGCTCCTCACAGATCATTGTCTTCGCCGAGGGCTGGAACGGCACGGTGGGCGTGGACCCCAACAGCCCGTGGCGCCCCGCCAGCGTGGCACAGGACTACTACTCACCGTGGACGTACATCTACGCCAACGGTGAGAACACCTGGCGCGGCCGCGCTGAGGTATCCGCCGATAACGGCGCCTACTGCGTGGCGTGGGGCGACTGGCACCGGTACTCCGACGGCGCCCAGTTCGGGTCGGTCCGCAACTGCTGACCGCCCTGGACGCACCATGAAGCCCCCAGCCGCCGGGGTGACTGGGTGTCGGTGGCCCGCCAGCGCGGGATCGAGCAGGTTGTGCTGCACTTCCTGGACGCCGTCCGGGCCGGCCGCACTCTCTCGGCGCGGGATGCGCTGCGTGCCCACGAGCTGTGCGAGTACGTGGTCGAACAGCTGGAGCTGCAGGCGAGTTGACGTCAACGCGCGGTGAGGTCGGTGCCGCGCGTGGTGCGCTGGTAGAGCACCTCCCGCCCGTTCCGGCGGCGGCTGACCAGGCCGGAGCGGTGCAGCACGCCGAGGTGGTAGGAGGTGGTGCTCTCGCTGAGGAAGTGCTGGGCGGCCAGCGCGGTGGTGGTGGCCGGGCGGGCGAGGGCAGCCAGCAGGGCGGCCCTGGTCGGCCCGAGCAGGCGGGCGAGGGATGGGTCGGCCAACTCCGTTGCGGCGGCGGGGCGTTCGATCGGGTAGAGCAGGGTGGGCCGGCGCTCCAGCCCATCGACCGGATCCAGCACGACCACCACCCGGCGGGCCACCAGTGAGGGCATGAGCAGCAGCTCGGGCGCGGGCAGGTCCACTTCGAAGCGGCTCGCCAGCTCGATCCGACCGTCCGCCCAACGCAAGTCCGGCGTCAGTGAGTTGAGCATTGCAGCGGCGCCGTGTCGGGCGAGGACCCGGCCGCGCCGGTCGATCTCGGCGTCCAGCGCCGCCCGCACCCCGGCCCAGTACGGGCTGACGGCCAGCTCCCAGTAGCGGCCCAGCTCCTCGGCCGCCTGCCGGGCCAGCTGCGCCGGGCCCTGCTCGTCGAGCACCCGCCGGACAGCCTCCGGCAGCGCGCGCCCCTGCAGCCGGGCCTCCGGGCGGCCGACCTGGACGGCCCGAAGCTCGGCAAGGACGCGGTCCGGCCGGGTGGTGTGGACGGCCTCCAGCTGCTCGGCCAGGCTCGGGGCCGGGCCGTTCGGATGCGGGGTGAGGAAGTCCGGCAGGTAGCCGCCTGCCTGGTCGAGGGCGAAGGCCGAGAGCAGCTCCAGATTCTCCCGGCGCAGCACCCGGCGGGCCCGACCGGCCCAGGCGTCCGGGCCGGTGCGCGGGTTCAGCCCGTCCGGCATCAGGGTGTTGGCGGCCTCGTGCAGCGGGGAGACCACGAAGCGGGTGCGCGCCAGCCCGGTGGAGTCGACGGAGAGTCGGATCATGACGGTGTGCTGCCCCCAGCTCTGCCTCGTGCCTCGCGGCCCCACCCTTCGAAGGTGCTCGAATCCTGCCGTGAATCGTCGCTTCCTGCCACCCACCGGCGCAGACTGTTCGCCGGAGCCGGTCAACGGGCTCCCGCAGGTGGGCGCGGCTGTCACGGGGGTGCGGCCGCGCCCGGGTACACCAACGGGGAATCAGGAGAGAGCAGGATGGCGAGGATGCGTGGCCGCACCGCGGCGGTGCTGGGCGCGGCGGTGCTGGTGGCCGCCACGGTGCTGGGCACCCCGGCGGTGGCAGCGGGGCACGGCGGGGCCGGCGGGCTGACCGGCCAGGCGCCCTGCGAAGGAATCGACGGCTTCACCTGCGGCACGCTCACCGTGCCGCTCGACCATAGTGGGCACCGGCCCGGCACACTGGTCCTGAAGGTCGCGGTGGGCGGCAACGCCGACGCGCCCAAGGGCGACATCGTCTTCCTCGCCGGCGGCCCCGGCCAGCCCGGCCTGCCGCTGGTCAGCAGGATCGCCCAGCGGATGGCGCCGCTGTTCGCGCAGTACCGGCTGGTGATGTTCGACCAACGTGGCACGGGCGCGAACGCCCTGCAGTGCCCGGCGCTCCAGGAGCAGATGGGCGCCTCGGACCTCGCGGTGCCCACCCCGCAGGCGGTCACCGACTGCGCGGCTGCCCTTGGCTCGGACCGCCGGTACTACAGCTCGGCCGACACCGTGGCCGACATCGACCAGCTGCGCCGGGCCCTCGGCGACCGCCGGATCACCGTGGACGGCGTCAGCTACGGCAGCTTCGTCGCCGAGCGGTACGCGCTGGCGCACCCTTCGCACGTGGCCGCCCTGGTGCTGGACTCGGTGGTGCCGCAGCAGAGTTACGACCCGCTGGACCTGGCCGCCCTCGGTGCCAGTGCCCGGGTGCTGCGGCTGGCCTGCCAGTCCACCGGCTGCACCACCGACCCGGGGGCCGACCTGGCCGAGGTGGTGCGCCGCTACCACGACGGGCCCGAGGTGCTCGACATGCTGACCACCTACGAGTTCGTGGACCCGGACTTCAAGGGCATCCCCGAGGTCCTGCATCAGGCCGCCCAGGGCCACCCCGAGCAGCTGCAGGGGTATATCCAGGGCATGCGCGAGGGCGACGCCGCCCCGGCCGAGCTGCTCAGCCAGGGCCTGCACGCCAGCACCCTGTGCGCTGACGGACGTTTCCCCTGGGGCAGCTCCGACACCCCGGTCGAGGGCCGGGCCGCCGAGGTGGAGCGCGTCCGGGCGCAGCTGACGCCGGAGCAGACCTGGCCGTTCGACGCCGCGACCGCCACCGGGCTCGGCACCCTGCTCAGCTGCCTGCCCTGGCCCCGCGAGGAGGTGCCGCCCGCCCCGCCCGCGCACCGGAAGCTGCCGCACGTGCCGGTGCTGCTGCTCGGCGGCGACCGGGACCTGTCCACCCCGACCGAGTGGTTGCGCCAGGAGGCCGAGCTGGCCCCGCTGGGCAAGGTGGTGGTCGTGCCCGGCGCCGCACACTCCGTGCAGACCCGCTCGGCGCCGGGTCGCCAGGCGGTGTACGACTTCCTGCTCGGCTAGGTTCGGCTAAGTGAGCTGGTTGTGGGTTCGCCGCGGTGCACGCCTACTCCGAGGCTCTGCGCGCGCAGCTCGACGGCACCGGCGTGGGCGTCGTCGAGCTTGTCCCGCCGGCCGTCGCCACGGCGGGACAGGAGAGGGTGAATCCGCATGCGCTGCCGCTCGAGGAGTTCGCCACCGAGGTGATGGACCTGCTGGGGACCGAGCCCACTCCGCGGGAGATCCTCGTCGATCGCGTCCTGGTGCACCGGTGGGCCGAGCGTGACGGTACCTATGCCGAACTGGTGGCCCAGCGCTCGGGGGCCCTCGTGATGCTCCCGGGCCGGCAGGGCCGGTGATGACCACCAAGATCGCGCCGGACGGGCCCGCGGTTCCCGCGACGCCCGACCGCTCGGCACGGTGCCGGCCGCCGCCGAAACTGCAGACGGATCGGTGAGCGGCACGACCGTCGAAGGGTCCGCCCCGCCGGGCCCCCCGCCCCCCACCGGTCGGGGGGTGGGTGGGCCTGCGGGTGGGTGGTTGGTCTGCGGGCCTACTGGTCGGTGGGTGGGTGGCCGGACCCCGCCCCCCATCGGTCGGCGGGTGGGTGGGCGGCCTGCGGGTGGGTGGTCGGTGTGTGGGTTCACCGGCTTGTGGGTGGGTGGTCGGTTTGTGGGGTCACTGGTCGGTGGGTGGGTGGTCGGTTTGTGGGTTCATCGGTGGGTGTGGACGCTGTCGGCGGCCCATTTGTCTCGGGGAGGGTTGCGGTGGTTCCTGCTTGGTCGTCCGGATCGTGGTGTTGTCGTTCCGCTGGGGTCCTGCGCCGTGCGCGGGGTGCAGGACCTTCGGCGTACCCGCCGCGCGGGCGTACCCGTTGTGCGGGTGCCGGGGCGAGCCGTCGACGGGCGCGGGCGAGGCGAGGGGAGGGGAGGGCTGTGGTGGGCGGAGCGGGTGAGGGGCAGTGGTCCGGGGGCGGGTTGGACCTTGGCCGGCGGGCTTGGTCGTGTGCGGGTCGGCTCGCTCTGCGACGGTGACAGCGTGCCGGTCTCCGGCGGACGCGGCGGGCTGCTCGTTGTCACCGGTCGGTGCGCGTGGGATCACCGCCGGTGTCGCGTCGTGGTGCGGGTGCGACGGCGTCGTCGCCAGGTCCGCGGGTGCGATGTGACCGGGCACCGCTGCCCGGAAGGACACCCGGGGGGCAGGGCGTGCCGGCTGTACTGCTTGCTCCGGGATTCCTGCCCCGGCCGGCCGGGCCGGTGAGGTGCGGCGGGGGATCGGATTCGGGGTGCCGATGCCTTTGGCACCACGGTGTCACCCGGCCGGCCGGGCCGGTGAGGTGCGGCGGGGGATCGGGTCCGTGGTACCGAGGCCTTTGGTACCACGGCGTCGCCCACCCCGTTGGCGTTCGCGGGTGACGGGTGGCCGGGGGCGTTCGGCCCTCGCCGGGGTGGGGTTCTCACCGAGGACCCCGGTGGGGGTTTCCGTCCGGGCACCGAGGACCCTGGTGGGGGTTTCCGTCCGGGCACCGAGGACCCTGGTGGGGGTTTCCGTCCGGGCACCGAGGACCCTGGTGGGGGTTTCCGTCCGGGCGCCGAGGACCCTGGTGGGGGTTTCCGTCCGGGCACCGAGCGCTTGTCTGCCCGTGTCGTTGTCGGCTTCCGGTGGGGGTGATCCTGGTGCGCGGGGAACATGGGGCCGTGGGGGCCGTGGGGGCGCCTGTGTCGGCGTGGTCTTTTGGCGGGCTGATGCCGATCTATCAGTCCGCCCGTTACCGGGTGGGGCCTGAGGCGGCTGCCGCGGTGGCGGGGGCTGCGGCCGTTCTCGTGTCGTATGTCTCCGAGTACGAGCGGGGCGCCATGATGTACGCCGCCTGGCAGCAGATGGACGACGCCTGGAAGTTCGTGCATCTGTTCACCTTTGCCGACGAGGCGGCGCATGGGATCCAGGCTCCTCGGCCGCCGTACGGGTTTTCGGGGCTGTGTACCGACCGGAGTTGACGGCAGGCCCGGTCGTGTTCACCGACTACCGGCTCATCGCCGCGAAGATGCCCGGAACGCACGGCTGACGGGCGTGCGGGGCTTGTGCGCGTCGGCGTGGTGACGTGGCCGCCGTTGCGGAGTTTGGTGGTGCGCCTGGGATGCCGCGTCGTCGGGGGCGTTCGGCTCACCCCGCCGTGTTCGCTGCGCCCCCGGGGCCCGGGGGCGGCCTGCCCGGGGTGCGTGCTCCCGTGTCGGCGGGGTTCGGGCTGTTGCTGTCTGCCGGTGGCGGGTGCCTGCAGCCGGTCCGGTCTCGTTCGTCCGGCCGGTGTGCGGGTGGGCGCCTGCATGTCGGGCGGTGCCTCTGGGCCTTGTCCGCGGGCCGGCCGGTCCACCGGTGGCCGTCCTCGTCGTGGGTATCGACGAGGGCGGCGGTGGCGTCGGTGCCCGGCAGGGCCCGGCACGTAGGTGCCGGGCCTGCCGGTAGCGCGCCGCTTTCTCGTGGTGACGTCGGTGCGCCTGCTTGTCGTGGTGTCCGTCGGTGCGCCTGCTTGTCGTGGTGTCCGTCGGTGCGCCTGCTTCTCGTGGTGTCCGGGCCGGGCCGGGCCGGGCCGGGATGGGCTGGGCTGGGATGGGCTGGGCTGGGCGGTGGTGGGTCTTGTCGTGCGCGGTGCTGTTGTGGGCTGCCGGGGCGGGGTGGGGTGGTCAGTGGGTGAGGGTGAGGACGATCTTGCCGCGGGTGCGGCCGGCCTGGATGCGGGTGTGTGCCGCGCCGGTCTGTGTCAGCGGGAAGGTCTCCTCGACCTCGACGGTGATCTTTCCGGCGTCGATCAGGTCGGCGATCGTGGTCAGTGCTGCGCCGTCCGGTTCGACCAGGTAGGGGGTGGCCCGCACGCCGGCCGTTTCGGCGGCGCGGGCCAGTTCGGGGGAGACGCCGGCGGGGACGGCGACCAGCAGGCCGCCGGGGCGCAGGACGGTGAGCGAGCGGGTGCTGGTGCGGTCGTGGGTGTCGCCCACCAGGTCGATGACGACGTCGATGTCGTGGGTGGCGTCCTCGAAGCGGGTGGTGGTGTAGTCGATGGTCTCGTCGGCGCCGAGTTCCTTGAGCCAGGGGTGGCGTGCGGCGCGGGCGGTGGCGATGACGTGGGCGCCCAGGTGCCGGGCGAACTGGACCGCGAAGTGGCCCACCCCGCCGGCGGCGGCCGTGATCAGGACGCGCTGGCCGGCCTGCACGTGGGCGGTGTCGACGACGGTCTGCCAGGCGGTGAGTGCCGCCAGTGGCACGGCGGCCGCGTGCGCGTGGTCCAGGGTGGCCGGCTTGCGGGCCCACTGGCGGGCCGGGGCGGTCACGTACTCGGCGTAGCCGCCGGCGGCGCGGGGGAACCACGGCATGCCGTACACCTCGTCGCCGGGTGCGAGGGTGGTGACGCCGAAGCCGACCTCCTCGACGACACCGGAGACGTCCCAGCCCAGGATCAGGGGGAACGTCTGCAGTCCCGCCATGCCCTGGCCCTCGCGGGTCTTCCAGTCCACCGGGTTGACGCCGGCGGCGTGCACGCGCACCAGTACCTCGGTCGGCAGCGGCTCGGGGCGCGCGACCTCCTGGAGGGTCAGCACCTGCGGCCCGCCGAACTTTGTGACGGTGACAGCCCGCATGGTGTGCTCGCTCATGTCGTCCTCGCTCATGTCCGTCTCACTGTTTTCTTCTCGCTGTTTCCTTGTGCCGGGACCGCGGTTTCGGCACGAGGAAACAGTGGCGTGCGGGCGCGGGGGCGGGTGAGTGGCCGGAAGGCCACCTGTCGTACCATTCCGGCCATGCCGCATCGTGTTGCCGTTCTCGCCCTCGACGGAGTCCTGCCGCTGGACCTGGGCATCCCGGCCCGGGTGTTCAACGAGGCCTGTGAGGCGGACGGGACCCGTCTGTACTCCGTCGTCACCTGCTCCCTCGGCGGCCGGCCGGTGCGGACGCACGAGGACTACCGGATCGTCGTCGACCACGACGAGTCGGTGCTGGAGAGCGCGGACACCGTCGTCATCGCCACCCAGGAACCGGGTGAGGACCTGCTCGCGACCGGCGCGCTCGGCGACGAACTCGCCGCGGCGTTGGACCGGATCGGGCCGCGGACGCGCATCGTCAGCCTGTGCACCTCGGCCTTCCTGCTCGCGGCGGCCGGTCTGCTGGAGGGTCGGCGGGCCACCACGCACTGGGCGCTGTGCGATGCACTGGCGCGGCTGTTCCCCGGTGTCGAGGTCGATCCGGACGTGCTGTTCGTCGACAACGGGCGCATTCTGACGTCCGCCGGCGGAGCGGCCGGCATCGATTTGTGCCTGCATCTGGTCCGTCTGGACCACGGGGCGGCGGTGGCCTCGGCCGCGGCGCGGCGCTGTGTGGTGGCGCCGTGGCGCGAGGGCGGGCAGGCGCAGTTCATCGAGCACCCGGTTCCGCAGGACACCGACCGTTCCACCTCGGCGACCCGGCAGTGGGCGACGGACCGGCTGGCCGAGCCGGTCACGCTGGAGGACATGGCCCGGCACGCGCACATGAGCGTGCGCACCTTCACCCGGCGGTTCCGCAGCGAGGTGGGCAGCAGCCCGCTGAAGTGGCTGGCGCAGCAGCGGCTGGCGCACGCGCGCCTGCTGCTGGAGTCCACCGACCTGACCGTCGCCCGGATCGCCACCGCCTGCGGCTTCGGCGACCCCGTCGCGCTGCGCAAGCACTTCCACACCTACCTGGGCCTGTCACCCCTGGCCTACCGCCGCGCCCACAGTGCACCGGAGCCGTGGCCGGCGCGCTGCCCCGCGGCGGTTCCGGCGGGGCGTGCCCTCGACTCGGCCGCGGCCCGGGCGCCCCGTGCTTGCGCCGGGCGTCGTCCGCCGGATGTCGGTCACGGGGCCGGCTTCCGGATCGACCCCGCCGCCCCGCCGCCCCGCCGCCCCGCCGCCCCGCCGCCGGGCCGCCGGGCCGCACGCCCGCCCCGGCCGCCGGGTCGTACGCCCGCCCCGGCCCGGCCGCAGTCGCCCCGTCCTCACGGGCTCGGGCACGGGCACGGGCTCGGGCACTGGCTCGGGCCGACGGCGGGGCCGCTGCGTGCAGGGCCGGCGCCGGGGCGGTCGGCGTGGCGTTCGCTCTCTTCCATGGCAACGGCCGGTCGGCCTGACGTTGCGTTACCTCTTCTGGGGGGGGCGGGTGGCTGTGCCGGCTGCCGTGAGCGGGCCGCCGTGTTCCGGGCCGCCGCCACTCGTGCACCCCCCGTGTTCCGGGCGGCCCGGGTGTTCCGGGCCGCCGTGTTCCGGCCCGTTGGGTGGGCCGGGACACGGGGGACGGCCGCGGGCGCGGTCAGTAGGGGCCGTTGACGTTGTCGATGGAGCCGTAGAAGTGGGCGGCGTAGTTGCACGCGGCGGTGATGTTGGCGACGGGGTCGTAGATGTCGGTCGAGGTGCCCGGCACGTGGTAGGCCTGGAAGGTGGGGTCGATGACCTGGAGGAGTCCCTTGGAGGGGTGTCCGGCGGCGGCGTTGGAGTCGGTGAGGTTGATGGCGTTGGGGTTGCCGGAGGACTCCCGCATGACGTTGCGGTAGATCCCGTCGTAGGTGCCGGGGATGTGGTTCGCGGCCATGACGGTCAGCGCGTCCTTGATCCAGCTGTCGAGGTTGCCGGTGGCCTGGGTGGTGGGCGCGGCGCTCGGCGCGGGGCTCGGTGCCGCGGTGGCGGCAGCAGTGCCGGCGGCCGTGGGTGCGGGGGCCGGTGCCGTCGTGGGGGCGGCCGCGGCCGGTGCCGGGGTGCTCCCGGTGGTGTGCGGCGCGGCGGTGGCCGGATGGGTGGCCGTCCGCGGCTGCGCGGTGCGGGCCGGCGCGGCAGTCGTGCGTGCGGTGTGCGTCTGTGCGGTGTGCGGCGCGGGGGCCGTGGTGTGCGTCGAACCGGTGCTGCGCTGCGCGGGCAGGGCCGTGCGGTGCGTCGGGGAGGGGGAGGTGGTGCGCTGCGCGGGGATCGCGGCGGTGGTGCGCTCGGCCGCGGTGGTGGGTTCGGCCGCGGTGGTGCGGTGCGTGTCGGTGGTGCGGTGCGTGTCGGTGGTGCGGTGGGCGGAGGAGGGGCCGTGCCACGCGGTGGGTTCGAGCTGCGGGCTATGGCTGGCGGCGGTGGTGGCCGGGGTGGAGCCGCTGGGATGGCCGGGGGCGGCGTTGGCGGTGGTGACCGCGACGGCCGCGGTGGCCAGGGCCGCGGTGGTGATCCACCGGCCGGACAGGAGGACGGCGGGGACGCGGCGCGGGCGGGCGTGCTTCGGCATCGGGGGCTCCGTACACAAGGGGGACAGGTCGCCCGGGCGGGGGACCCGGGGGCAGCGCAGTGGGCCCGGCCGGGACGCGCCGGGGGAAACGCTGCGGGGGGACCGGCGGGGGAGGGCCGGGGGAGAGATGGCCCGGCGGGGAGAGCCGGGGAGGGTCGGGGGTGCGGGCGGCGCGGGCTGCCCGGGTGCTGCCGGGTGGTGCCGGGTGGTGCCGTCGGTAGGAGTCCGGCGACCCCTGCGCGGGCGATCACCGGGCGGGCGTGGACCGCGGGGGCGGGCGGGGCGGCGGGGGGCGGGCCGGCTGTGGGGGATCGGGGTTCGGTGTCACGGTGTCGCCTCGGTGGCAGGGGCAAGGTGGCGGGTGTGCAGGGCGTGCCGAGGCGGACGTGCTCGGTGGTGACCGCGGCGCTGCGGCGCGCGGGTCCCTGCGGACACTGGTCGGTGCACTGACCGACGGGGTTGGGGATTTCTATCCCCCTCGCGGCGCCGGAGTCCAGACTTTTCCTGCAAAAGGACGTGAAGGCGATGGATGTCACAAAAGCGCCGTTTCGCCCGGCGCGTCGGGCATTTGGGACATTCAGCGCATGTGGTGCGGGTGTCCGTGCGGGTGTCGGTGCGGGGTGGTTGCGGGGTGTCCCGGCGGGTTCAGTGGCTGAGCGTGGCGAGGAGTGCGAGGACCTCGGGCCAGCCGGTGGCGCGGGCGGCGGCGTTGCCCTGGCGGCTGCCTCCGAGGGTGATCGCTCGGCCGGTGACGGGCTGGACGGCGCGGGTGCCGGCCGCGAGGTAGGGGTAGGTGCCGACGCCGTGTCCGGCGTTCGGGAAGACCTGTGCCCGGTGGGGGTAGCGGTTGCCGGTGTCGTCGAGTTCGCGGACGATCTGCCGGGCCCACAGCGGTGAGGGCCACAGTCGGTCGTCGGCGCCGGCGAGGGCCAGGACGGGGCCGCTGATGCGGTCCAGCGCGATGGGTCCTTGGGCGACGGCTTTGCCGTCCTTGGTCCAGGCGGTGGTGCCGGGGCCGGGGAATGCGCCGTTGACCTGGGCGGAGGGGGAGTAGAGGACTGCGCCGTGGACGAGGTCGGGGTAGTCGTCGGCGAGGAGCAGGGCCGCCTCGCTGCCGCGCGAGTAGCCCATCGCGAGGAGGTGTGCGGGGTCGGTGCCGGGCTGTGCGGCCAGCAGGCGGGCCGCGGTGGCGAAGTACTCCAGTGGGATGTTCTCCAGGGTCCGGGGCAGGCCGGGCAGGCCGAAGTAGCCGAGTGCCAGGGCCGGGTAGCCGTGCGAGGCGAGCAGTGCGGCGGTGGGCGTCTCGCCGTTGCCCCCTTCGGAGCCGCCGAGGACCAGCACCGCGGGGTGGCGCGGGGTGCCCGGGGCCGGCAGGAACAGCTCCCCGCAGACCCGGTCGGTCGCGAGGGAGAGCGTCCTGCTGCTCACGCCGGGTCCCCACCAGGTGCGGGTCAGTGTCCGGGTGGCGAGCGGGTGCCCGTGCGCGGAGACGGTGAGCGTGACGTCGTAGCTGTGCTGCGGGGAGACGCGCGGGAAGAACGACGAGCTCTCGGGGTCACCGCTGCGGGGGGCCATCGACCAGAACAGGCCCATGCCGTCCGGGTCCTGGTACGTGCCGCTCCTGGGGCGGGCGGTGTCCGGGGCGACCAGGCCGTGGGCATCGGCCCGGAAGACGGCCCGTGCGCCCCACTGCTGTCCCTGCCAGTCCACCGCCTGCGCATCGACGGTGACCTCCTCGCCGGGCGGCAGTCCGCCGATGTGCAGGTGCACCGGCCGGTCCACCGGCGCGGTGGGCGCATCGGCCTCGATCACGACGCTCCCGCTCCGGCCCGCCGAGCATCCCGCCGCTGCGGCGCCGAGGAGCGAAAGCACCGTCAGGACGCATGCCAGACCCCGTATCCGGTCCCCCACGACCCTGCTCCTCGCTGCGTTCGCCGAACTCCGAGAGCGGACGGGCCCCGGACCCGCCGGCCGCTGCACATTCCCCAGGGGCCCCATTGAATCGCATCGTCGGCGAACCCGTCAGCGCCTTCGCGGCGGCCCCGCAGAACGCCGGTCCCCGGGCGCCTGGCCCCGGGCGTCGGGCGTCGGGTGGTGCGGGCGGGTGATATCCGGTGTCCGGTTGCGGTCTTCGGGTGGCAGCATGCCGCCATGACGGGAAGTGGGACGCCCGCCGCGGCGGGCGGCGCGGGGGCGGTGCGGGAACTGCGGCAGATCGCCCACGGGTGGGTGGACGGCCGGCGCGGCGACCCGCAGACGCTGATCGATGCCGCGCTGCGCGCCCTGGTCGCCGGCGTTGACACCCCGTCGGTGCTGCACCTCGCCGCGCTGAACCGTCTCGAGCACGACCTGGTCCCGGAGTTGTTCGATCGGGTGATGGACGAACTCGGGTTCGGCTTCCACCCGCCCGAGGGCTACTGGGAGGGCCGGTTGGCGCTCGCCCGCTGGTGGGCCTGCGAGATCGCCGGCGGATGGCTCGATCCCGTGGAGGGTGCCGCACTCATCATCGACGACGTCGCGGACGCCTACGGGCGGTGCGAGGAGCTGAATCCCGTCATCGACGCAGTGCTGGGGCGCGGGGAGGACGGCGGGCGGCCGGACCCCGATGCTCTCCCCGCCCGCCTGGTGCGGGCCGCGCGGGAACTCCTCGTCCGCATTCCGGCCCCCGACCGGCCCGCCCGGCGGCCGGGCGGCGGCCCCGACACCTGAACCACCCCCGCTGCCGCGCGGGGACGCCCGCCCTCACAGCGGGGTGAGGACGTCCTGGTGCGCGCCGTCGAGGACGAGGCCGTTGTCGAGCCGGACCCGGACCGTCACCCGGGCGCCCCGTTCCCGGTGCGCGGCCCACTGCGGCGCCAGTGCGGCGATCTGCTCCTCGAGCCGCGTGCGGCTCGCGTCGGGCATGGTGTGCCCGTAGTCCTCGAACAGCGCCTTGAGCCGCTGGTACTCGCGGACCTCCTCGCTGTCGGGGATCTGTCCGTCCACCCGCTCGACGGTGCCCTCGATCCCGGCGCCCAGCGACAGGAACCCGACGGCGGCCCCGGGCTCCCCGGCGAAGGCCTCGCCGATCGCGAGGTCCTGCGCCAGCCTGACGCGCCGGCCTTCCTCCAGGGTCATCCGTTC
Source organism: Kitasatospora sp. NPDC059571 (assembly GCF_042735675.1). Lineage (NCBI taxonomy): Bacteria > Bacillati > Actinomycetota > Actinomycetes > Kitasatosporales > Streptomycetaceae > Kitasatospora > Kitasatospora sp. NPDC059571. Next base: position 88 of record NZ_JBHWBW010000173.1, on the reverse strand, counting down.
TCCGCCTCCCGGTCGAGTTGGGGGGGCGGGCGGGGGCCGGGCGCGGGGGCGGGCCCGTTGGGTGTGGGTGGGTGGGGGGGGGTCTCGG
>NZ_JBHWBW010000172.1:5570-14546 GCF_042735675.1 Kitasatospora sp. NPDC059571 | reverse complement strand
CCCCCGGCCGAAGGCCGGGGGACGGTGAGGTCGGCGGCGATCTGCGCGCCGGAGTTGCCGCCTCCCACGACGACCACGCGCTGCCCGGTGAAGTCCTCGGCACGCCGGTAGTCGCGGGTGTGGAGCTGCCGCCCGGCGAACGCGCCGCGGCCTGGGACGGCCGGGAGGAAGGGCCGCGTCCAGGAGCCGGTGGCGCTGATGAGCGCGCGGGTGTGCCAGGTGCCGTCGTCGGTGCGCGCAAGCAGGCCGCCGTCCGCGGCGTTCTCCACCGCCGTCAGGCGCACGGGGCGGTGGACGGGCAGTTCGTAGCGCTTCTCGTAGTCCGTCAGGTACTGGACGACGTGGGGAGCGTCCGGCCACTCCTGCCCTGCCCCGGCAGGCATGGGGCGCCCGGGCAGCGAGGAGTGGGCGGCCGGCGAGAAGAGGTGCAGGCCGTCCCAGTAGTGCCGCCAGGCCCCGCCCGGGGCGTCGGAGGCGTCGAGGATCGCGAAGTCGAGTCCGGCGCGCCGCAGGTAGTAGCCCGCCGCGAGGCCGGCCTGGCCCGCGCCGACGACCAGGACCTCGGCGCGCCGGACCGCGCTCACGCCGCGGCCCTGCCCCGGCGCGTGAAGATCAGCGCGACCAGGGCCAGGCCCACCGCGCCGCCGACCAGTTCCATGCCGATGAATCCGGGCAGGGAGGACGGGGCGATGCCGGCGAAGGTGTCGGTGAACGCCCGGCCGATGGCGACCGCGGGGTTGGCGAAGGAGGTGGAGGAGGTGAACCAGTACGCGGCACCGATGTAGGAGGCGACCGCGACGGGGGCGGACCGCAGGTGGCCGGTCTTCGCCAGGCCGAAGATCAGCAGGACCAGGCCGGCGGTGGCGACGACCTCGCCGAGCAGCAGGTGCCCGGCCGAGCGGTCGTGCGTCGACCACTGCACGAGGGCCTTGCCGAACATGGCGTCCGCCAGGATCGCGCCGCCGATCGCCCCGGCGATCTGCGCCGGAATGTAGGCGGCGACCTCCCGCAGGCCCAGGCCCTTGGGGTCCCTGCGGCCCGTCCACCACTCGGCGAGGGTGACGACCGGGTTGAAGTGCGCTCCGGAGACGGGGCCGAGGAGGAGGATCAGCACGCCGAGGCCGAAGACGGTGGCCAGGGAGTTGGCGAGCAGTTGCAGGCCGACGTCCTCGGTGAGTTCGGTGGCCTGGATGCCGGAGCCGACCACGACTGCCACCAGGGCGGCGGTGCCGACCAGTTCGGCGGCGATCCGGTTGGCGAGCGGGACGGCGGGCGGCTCGACCGCGAGCGGCTCCGCGGTGTCGGATCCGGCCTCTATGGCGCTCAAGAGGGCACTCCTCGTGCAGGGCGGTCGGGCCGCCGGGCTGGGTGGGTGGGTTCAGCAGGACCGCTTGCGGTTGTGCGCAGCGGCCTCGCGGGCGGTGGCGGCCAGCCCGGCGACTTCCGCCGCGACGGCCTCGAGGGCGTCGGGGCGGAGCATGTAGTAGGTGAATCGGCCGCACGGCTCGGTGTCGACCAGCCCCGCGTCCCGGAGGATCTTGAGGTGGTTCGACAGATTGGTCTGCCGCGCACCCGTCTCCTCGACCAGGTGGGTCGTGCACAGGGCCTCTTGCGCGAGCAGCGCGAGGATCTGAATCCTCAGCGGGTCGGCCAGGGCCTTCAACACGTCACTGTCGACTGACATCACCATGGGCTGATACGTTAGCGGCTGTCGGGGGAAAACCCAAGCACACGGCCCTGCACCGGGTCGGTCTGCGCCGCGCGCCCGCGGATCTCGCTGAAGGAAGAACCATGCCCACCACGCCTGCCGCGTCCGTGCTCTTCGTCTGCATCCACAACGCGGGTCGCTCGCAGATGGCCGCCGGCTTCCTGCGCCACCTCGCGGGCGACCGCGTAGAGGTCCGCTCGGCCGGCTCCGTGCCCGGCGACCAGGTCAACCCGTCGGCGGTCGCCGCGATGGCCGAGCTCGGCATCGACATCTCCGACCAGAAGCCGAAGATCCTCACCACCGAGGCCGTTCGGGCGTCCGACTACGTGATCACCATGGGCTGCGGCGATGCCTGCCCGTACTTCCCCGGCAAGACCTACCTGGACTGGAAGCTCGACGACCCGGCCGGCCAGGGCGTCGAGGCGGTCCGCCCCATCCGTGACGAGATCAAGCGCCTCATCGAGGGCCTGATCGCCGAGATCGACGCCGAGCAGCAGGAGAGCTGACGCCCAGCAACGAGAACTCCGACGTGCGCGAGGTCGTCGTCATCGGCCCCGGTCCCGCCGGGTACACGGCCGCGCTCCACACGGCGCGCGCCCGGCTGAGGCCGCTGCTGTTCGGCAGCTCCGTCTTCGTCGGCGGCTCGCTCGCCACCACGACCGAGGTCGGCACTTCCGCCCGGCCACGAGGTCCTCGCCCGTCTGGACGGGCGCACGCATGCCGCGTGCCGGGAGGTGCGGCTTGCCCAGCGGCCTCCACCACAGCCGCCGTGGCGGTGCGTGATGCGGCGCACGCAGGCGGAACGCGCCGTGGGGGCATGTCGACCGACCCCTTCCGTGCCGTGCAGTTCACGCCGAACGTCCACCTCCTCGCCGTGGGCACCGCCATGACCGGCGCCGGGGCCGTCCTGGGCGTGGCGGGGGGCCCTGATCGCCACCGCCCTCGCCACCGCAGGACGCCGGGTGACCACCGCCTGGGAGACCCACCCCGTGGAGATGGCCTCCCGCACCGCCCGCCGGGCCGTATCCGCCTCCCCCGCCGTCCGCGACGCCCGGCACTCCGACACCGTCTGAACCGACAGCTTCACGCCGGAGCTCAGCACGTCCGCGCGGCTGCCGCGATCCCCGCCGGCGGGACGACGGGGAACCGTGTTCCGTCCTGGACGACGATGGAACGGCCGAAGGCCGGTGGCAGGCATCACCGTCGGTGGCCGCCCACGTGGAGCGGCCACCGATGCGGACGCCGGGGTGGGCCGTGCGGCCCACCCCGGCGCTCAGTGCCGGCGGATCGTCACCCCGCTTGTCAGGGGATGACCGGGTGCGAGATCTGGCAGCCGCCCGCGCCGCCGTTGTAGTCGTTCGACCAGGTGCCCTGCATGGCGAAGGAGCCGGTCGCGAAGGTGACGTTCTGCGAGCCGCCGACGCCGCCGGTGCCCTTCCAGGCGCACTTGTCCGCGTTCTCGGAACCGGTCGAGTCGGTCCAGCCGCCGGCCGGGTTCTGGTCGGTGATCGTCTCCGCGTACTCGTGGCCGAACACCATGGTGACGCCGTCCAGCAGACCCGCGTTGCCGGTGTTGACGTAGTTCTGGCCGCAGGAGGGGCCCATGTCGGTGACGTACGGGTCGTTGGTGAACGCGACGTCGCCGTACGAGGACGGCGCCGCACCGCCGGACAGCGTGGTGTCGCCGTTCCAGTCGTGCCATGCGCAGAACTGGCCGCCCGAGGTGTTGAAGCCGTCCGGGTGGGTGCCGGTCGGGGAGAGCACCACGTACTGCGCGTTGCGGTTCGACGCGGCGGTGGTGTTGCCGAAGTGCCCGGCGGCCTTCACGGCCTCGGCGGCCAGCTGGTTGCCGGTGGCCTGACCGGGCGCCGCCGTCGACCCGTCGACCCAGACACCGGCCAGCGCACCACCGGTCGGGTAACCGACGTGGTCCGCCGTCGATGCGCAGGTCGTCGTGCCCGTCGCGACACCGTCGCAGTACTGGCTCATGACGCCGGACCAGGTCTCGCCGTTGGTGCCCAGCCCCTTGAACAGCTGCTGCGCCCGGACGCCCACACCCTTCGGGTCACCGGAGAGAGTGGTGTAGCCGTTCGCGTCGGTGCCCTGGGAACCCCACTGGGACCCCCAGAAGATCAGGTAGACCTTCGGCGCGCCCGTGGTGACGCCGATGCCGTCGACGCCGCCGCCGAACTTCAGGTTGGCGGTTCGCTTCGACCCGGCGCCCGCGGCGCCCTTGGCGGGGACCACACCGTGCCGGTAGGGGTGGCTGGGCCCGGCGAACTCGTCGGACGGCTGGTTGGCCTGGGCCGGGGCCGCGGCGAAGCCCGCAGCGGCGATCACCAGGGAGGTCAGGCCGGTCAGCGCCTTGATCCTCGCCTGACGATTGGTGGGGGAAGAGCCCATCGTGAGGGTGCCTCTCTCCTGCCGACCGCGCGCCGGCAGGGGCGGCGGCCGTGGGGGGCCAACGGGAAGTCGACGGCGGTACGCGACAACCCGCCGGGAGACCCTCGCGCCGACGGACCTCGCCACCGTGCGAGGAGGGTTGACGGTTCATCCCATGGGGCTGGGGGGGCGGCCTGCCATCGACCGACCCGCAGCAAACCAGAGCCTCGGAAAGTGCGTCAACGAGGTGAAAGGCAAAGGAGTTTTGTGCAGGAGATAGCGAACAGCAAAAACTCGCAGGTCAACATGGGTTGATGCGCGTAGCGCGATCAACCCTCAACAGTTGAGGGGATGGCGTTAACAGCATGAAGGTGAGAACACATGGAAAGGCCCGGCGACACCGACCGGTAACACCGTCCGGGTTCACCTCGGCCGATGAATGCCGGTGCATCGACTGAACCTGGTCCGACCCGGGCGAGGAGTGGTCCGCGGAGCCGAATCGGGGCCTGCGAGGTGCTGCGATGACTACCTCGGCGACCCGGGCGCATCCGGCCTCACCGCCCGCTCCGAAGTCCTCGACCGACCTCGGCAATTCGAACGGTCGCCAGCTCTTCGAACCGGGCGGTAACCCATCCGGGAACCGCTGCCCCCGGTGCGGCGAATTCCTCTCCCCTGATTTTCATGGACATGATGAATGGCGTGACGTGACGCATTCCCTCATCGTGCGATCGCACCTCACCCGCACGCCGTCGACCAACGGAACGTGTACGGATACCGCGCAACGCGACCCCGGCACACCGCGCTTCATCGCTCCCGACCGTCCCCACAGCATCACTTGTCGGACCGTCAGATGACAGCGGGCCTCTCTCGCGACCCCCCGGCGGACTGCGGGACGCGCGGCACCGTCTCCGCCGTTCGGACGTCCCGCAGTGCGCCGTCGCTCCGGCCGGGAGGGCGCCACGGTGACGCCCCGGTCGGTGATGGCCTCGATGAGTCCGGCGCCGGGCTCAGCCCGCGGACATCGGTCGGTCCGGCATGACCCTCAACAGTTCTGCGGCAGCCCAGTGCGGGCCGCGGGCCCGGACGTCGTCGCGCAGGGCGTTGATGGTGGTGCGACTGTCGGTCAGCAGGGCGTGGACGGTGTCGCCGACGGACCGGGGGGCGAGGGTGTTGGGGTCGAGGCACCGGCCGACGCCGGCTCGCTCGGCGTCGTGGGCGATGGCGAACTGGTCGCTGGAGAAAGGCAGGACGAGCGCCGGCACCCCGGCAGTCAGACATTCGGTGAAGGAGTTGTTGCCGCCGTGGTGGACCATCGCGGCGGTGGCGGGCAGCAGGGCCTGTTGTGGGACCGTGGCCGCGATGTGGAGCCGGTCGGTCGGAGCGGTGCTGAGCGCCGGGTCCCGGGTGAGGTCGGCGACCCGATCGCCGGCCGCGACGATCACGGATGCGTCGGTGTGCCGGAGAACTCCCTCGGCGGCGATCCGCAGAACATCGTGCCGGGCCGACAGGAAGGTGCCGAGCGCGACCAGGACGAGCGGTCGACCGCGAGTGGTCAATCGGTCGACGACGGCCTGCCAGGCCGGATCGAGGTCCGCTGCCGCCGGCCCGCTTCCGCAATGTCCGGTGTAGAGGACGCTCGGCCCGATCGGGGCCGGAGGAAGCCAGGGGAACGCCGGGTAGTTGAAGACGACCGCATGCGACGAGCAGAGCGTGAACGCCCTCTCGGGGACCGGGCGGTTCGGTGCTCCGCTGCGGATGGCCGTCCGGAAGGCCGCGGTGAAGGCAGTGTCGTTGGCGGCCGCCGCATCCCGGAGGCGGGCAAGGGCTGCCGCATCGGGGCGCACGGTGTCGGGCCACGCGTACGGGAGGCCGAAGAAGGCGTCCGAGCCCACGGGGATGTAGCTGGGGTGGCCCGGGCAGAACGTGGCGTACGGCAGTGCCAGGCTGTGCAGGGCCAGTGTCACCGGGTAGCTGAGCTGGTCGACGATGTACCAGTCGGGCCGCACTCGGCGGTCGAGGTCGCGCAGGTCGTTCAGAATCCGGTCGGGCTCGGCCAGCATGTCGGCGCGGCGGTGGCGGGCCTGGGTGAGGAGCGCGGCCACCGCGCCCTCGGCGGTCGCTGCGAGGAACTCCCGCAGCCGGGCGGCCTCGCCGTCCTCCTGGGCAGTCCGCTCAGCGATGCCGTGGTTGGCGTTGCGGGTGACCGTGAGCTCCAGGAAGCCCAGGCCCGCCGAGTCGGCCAGGTCGGCGAAAGCGGGTGTGCAGGCCAGTGAAACGTCCGCGCCGGCCCGGCGCAGGGCCGATCCGAGGACGCTCAGCGGCACGGCGTGCGAGCGGAACGGCGGGCTGATCACCACAACCCGGGCCATCGTGTCCTCCCTGGAGTTCCGGGCGGCGCCGGAGAGGCGTCCAGCCCTTCCGATGATGCCAGAGCGGGCCGGGTCCCCCGCTCGGTGCGGGCCGTCGGGGTGCGGCCGACCGTACGCCCAATCCGTCCGGGGCAGGAATCCGAAGACCGGGTGTGACGCCTGCACGACACCGACGAGAGGCCGACCCCGTGGAGCGGGACAGTCCTGGCGCAATCACGCGACCGAACGTCGACCCGGGCGAGCCGGTGGCCGACGAACTGGCCGACTGGCGGAGGCACTTCTGGGGCCAGGGCTCCCCCGTCGACTGCGGCCGGGACCTGCTCGGGCTGCTCGCCCGGGCCGAGTACGGCCGCGCCGCGGCGGGTCCGGGGACGGCGGGCCTGTCCACGGAGGATCTCGCCACCGCGGCATGGCGGCGGGCGGCCCGCGACGGCGTGGCGACGGACCCGGTCAAGCTGGTGACCGCAGCAGCCGGGTCGCCCGTCGTTCGGACCGCGCTCGCCGAGGCATGGGGCGCGACCCTGGCGGCCGGGCACGAGCGGCAGGCCACGATCGCGCTGCGCCGTCGGCTACTGGCAGCGCCGCCCGCCGGCGAGGCCGCGTTCCTGCTCGATCTCGCCGAGAGCGGTGGTCTGCAGCCGCTGACGGCAGCCGAGTGCGCTTCCCGGGCCCGGTCGGCGGACCGGGCCGAGAGGCACGCCGCCTGGCGTTACGTGTCCGGGATCCCACGGGGCGCGGAGGTGCTGCCGAGGGTGGCGCCACGGAGCGCGGATCGCTACGAGACGCTCCTGTTGGCCGCCGCCTGGCAGCGGGCCGTGCCCGGCGCCGCGGCCGGCCACGCCTTCCGCCAGGCCGTTCGGCTCCTGCCCGCCGAGGCCGGGAGTGCCCTGACCGTCGCCCAGTCCATGCTGCTGGGCAGGCTCGACGAGCCGGGAGCGGGGCTGAGTGGAGGCATGAGCGTCCTGTTGGGGGGCCTGGGCGATGCGCTGAACGGCACCGGCCGAGTGGGCCGGGTCCTCACCCTGGTCGCCGCCGGGCCCGCGGACCTCGGCCGCATGCAGCCGCTGGTGGTCCGTCGGGGACCCGAGCACTGGGTGATGAGGATCCCGGTCGACGCCGCGGAACCGCTGGATCCCCGGACTGCGGCCGAGCACCGTCAGGGTCTGGCCTGGTGGGCCACCCGGCTTCTGGCCCTGCCCGGCGCGGCCGCGGACGTCGTCCACGCCCGCTTCGCCGACGACGGCTCACTGGCCATGGCCGAGGCGGCACGGCGCAGTGGTGCCCGATTCGCCTTCACCGTGACACCGGACCCGCACCGCACGGCTGCCGAGCGCCACCGTGGCCTGCCGGTGCACGCCCTCGACGAGCCGGCCGCGGCCCTGCGCCTGGACCTGCACCGGATCTTCGTCGCGGACCGGCTGGTCACCCGGGCCGACCTGCTGGTGACGATTCCGGGCCGGGCCGGCGCCGCCGACCTTCCCGACCACTTCCCCCAGCTCGCGCCGCAGTTCGGCTCCCCGCGGATCGCGGCCCCGCCGGAGGGCATTCCGCCGTTCGAGTCCCATGAGGGCGACGAGGCTCTCGCGGCCTCGCTGATGGGCCGACTGTTCGCCGGCGGACAGCGGACGGACGGGCTCGACCCGGACGCCGTCGGGCTGCGAGTGCTGCTCAGCGTGGGGCGGCTGCACCCGGTCAAACAGCAGGACCGGCTGGTGGAGGCCTGGCTCGACGCCGGCCTGCACACATCGACAGCACTGCTTCTGATCGGCGGCGCCGGCTGCGACGCGACACCCGTCGAGACGGACATGCGCGGCCGGATCGCCAAACTGCTCGCAGAGGAGCCGGAGGCCCGGCGGCGGTTCGCGCAGTGGCCGGCGTTGCCCAACCGGCACGTTCGCGTGCTGGAGCGGGCGCTCGCCTCGGGCCGCTGGTGCGGACCGGCCGTCTACGTGTGCCCGAGTGCCAAGGAGGAGTTCGGGTTGGCCGTGCTGGAGGCCATGGACGCCGGCCTGCCGGCGGCAGGGCCCGCGCGCGGCGGCGTGCCCCACTACATCCGGGACGGCGTGAACGGCTTCCTCCTGCCGACCGGTAGTGGCAGCGAGCTCGCCGCGCGGCTGCGCGCGGTGTGCGGGCTGCCTGCGGACCGGCTGGCGGAGGTCGCCGCCCGCGGCCGTGCCACGGTCGCCGCACGCTTCTCGGCGGCGGCCATGGCCGAAGCGCTGGCCGCCGAGTACGTCACGGTGGTGGAGGCCACGGCAGAACCGTGAGCACCCCGCCGGCTCCCAGCGTTCACGCGTCTCGGTTGTTCGTGGCGTGGACGAGACACCGAGTTGGGCGGCCGGGAACGGTCCCGAGCGGGAATCAGGGGGTGACGCCCGGGTCCAGCCGGATGGCGCCGCCGCCGGCAGAGGTACCGCCGGGGGCCGCCCGCCGCCGCCCCGGGGGCCAAGAAGAGCGCGGGGCGGCGATCCCCAGGCCGCCGCACCAACATCTACTCCACCCCAACGGCCGCGCTGG
>NZ_JBHWBW010000172.1:4838-5560 GCF_042735675.1 Kitasatospora sp. NPDC059571 | reverse complement strand
GTACCGCCGGGCCGCCCGGGCGGCCCGGCGGTCATGCACTCGGCTCGGTCGCCGGTTTCCGCCCTGCCCCGTCAGGACGAGGTCCCGAACGGCTCCGGCGAGCCTTCCGGGCGGCGAGTCCCGTCCGAAGGGCTCGAGGCACCGCGCGGGTTCTCCTCGTAGCGGGCGAGGGCCAGGCCCAGGGCGAAGAAGGTGGGCGCCCACTCCCCGATGAAGATGCCCCAGCGATCGGCCCGCTCCACTCCGGCCTGCTCGGCCTTCAGCGAGGTCATCCAGCTGACCAGCGACAGGCCGATCGACCCGAAGGCGGCCGCGTATGCGTGCTCGCTGGTCAGTCCGGCGTCGTGCAGTTTGCGTACGATCATCATGGTGGACACTCCCGGTGGTAGCGAAGGGAATATGTCCCACTGTCACCGCGCCGGGTACGGTGCGCTGCTTGCACCGCTTGCGCAGCGAAGCTGCATCGCGCTGCTCGCGCTCCCGGGCCGGCCCCGGACCACGACGGACCGTACGCGCCGGCGCCGGACGTTCGGCCACCCGTCCGGCACGCCCGCCATCGTTCTCCACGACCTCGGTGAGACCGAGGAGACCCGCGACCGGTTCCGGGTCCGATCCGCCGGGCCCGGCCGGGCTCTGCGCCGCGAGGGTCTCGGCCCGCGGCAGCCCGCCCCACGGCGCGGGGGGGGGGGGGGGGGCCGCCGCGGCGGCGGGGGGGTGTGTGG
>NZ_JBHWBW010000172.1:0-4828 GCF_042735675.1 Kitasatospora sp. NPDC059571 | reverse complement strand
GCTCGGCCCCGCGCGCCGCGGGGGTTCTCCGCGGCGCGTGGCCCTCGCCCCCGCCCCCCCCCCCCCCGGGGGGGGGGGGCGCGGCCCCCCCCCCCCCCCGGACCGGTTACGCGTGCAGGAACGTTTCTGTGAAGCTGGTGCCGCCGGAGCCGAGCGCACCCGTACGCGCCTCGTAGGTGCCGTTCGCGCTGGGGTCGAGCGCGACGGGGCCGAAGGAGCTGAGGGACTTCCCGTTGACGGTCGCCGAGGAGAAGCTCAGGGTTCCGAAGTTGGGGTAGGACCCCGTCGGCGACTCGATGATGACCTCGGCACTGGTGCGCTGCGCAGAGAGGGACTTGGTGGTGGTGAAGGTCCAGCCCCGCGTGGAGTCCGTCAGCTTCAGGGTGTACTTGCTGCTCCCGGCGTAGGTCACCGAGGCGTTGATGACGTCGCCGGCCGACACGGGGTACGAGCTGAGGCTCAGGTAGACCGGGTTCGCCGGGTACATCTCGTACCAGGCCTGGTGCACGGGGCTTCCGCTGGAGCAGTCGGTCGCGACGCCGGTCTGCTCGACGGTGGACGAGCCGTATCCGTCGATGCCGACCCAGGGTGCGTACAGGTTGTTGGTGGAGTTGCAGGTCGCCCGCGCTTCGGTCCACGTCGCCGAGACCGATGTGAAGCCGCTGCCCGTGGCGGCGTAGCCGCCCCAGTTGTAGCCGTTGGTGTTGTAGTGCAGGGGGCGGAACGAGAGTCCGGGGGCGGCCGCCGTGGCGGCTGGTGCGACGGGAATGGCGAGGGTGCTTGCTGCGGCCGCGAGGGTGGCGACGCGTACGAGGAATCGGCGCACGCTGGCTCCTTTGTGGGGGGCGATCAGGGGCACATGGGCAACCTCCCCGGCCGCGTGGGGGCGGCTTCCGGGGTGGCCGGCAGTACAGAATGACGAACTGTCATGGTCCCGGCAAGAGCCTCGGCGCATTTAGGGTGATCAGTAAACTAATCTTTTACATAGCCGAGTTGACGAACAGTCCGGAAGTCGACGCTCGTCGATCGCGTGCGCACGGCGCTCGCGGAGACCGGCACGGGTCTTCCCACAAGGCATCACACCCGGACAACCTCGGGCGGGATCCATCCAGAGCGCGGCTGCCCCACGAGCGCGTGCAGGCCCGCTGCGGGGTGACCGTGTCGGGTGGCCCGACACCGGCCAAGACGTGCCCCGCCTGCCTGTCGCAGGACCTGCCCGCCGCGGCACTCAAGTGCCGCTGCTGCGGGACCGACCGGCCCTGAACCTGCCGACGCGGACGCTCGCAGGAGCGGCCGCGCAGTCGGCGGTCCCTGGAGGACCCGCAACGGAATGGGGTCTGTGATCCTCTGCGGCGGGTCGGCTCCGCCGCAGCGATGCCGGGGCGGCGTGGATCGGATGCGGGTGTCGATCACCGGCAGGGCCGGTGCCGTCACCCGTGCGGTGGCATCGCCGCGCCCGCGCCGGACCACCGTCCATAGCATGAGGACCGACCCAGATTCCTGCCGTTCCGGCGACTGCCGGGCGCCTGAGGGCCTAGCCAGGGAGAGTACGTGGACGCCTTCGAGACCGTGTCAGCGAGCAAGGGACAGCCGGTTCCCGAGCATCTCCGTGGTCTGTTCAACCACCCGGACGATGTGAAGGTCCAGAAGCTGCCCTGCGAGCTCCCCGAGGAGGGCTCGATGGCGGTGCACTTCGCCGCCGGGGCGCGCACCGTCCCGCACACGCACCACAACGGCCAGCACCTGGTCATCGTGGACGGCGTCGGTGTCGTCGCGGACGACAAAGGGGTCCACGTGGTGAGGGCCGGGGACGTGGTGAGCAGCCCTCCCGGCGGATGGCACTGGCACGGTGCGGCTCCCGACACGGCCATGACCCATGTGACGGTGGAGCATCCCGGCGACTTCGACCTGTCGGTGGAACGCCGCGACTGGGACAGCACGTACGGCAACCAGCCGGGCGTCTGACCACATCCGCACCGAGGGCCCCCTGCGACGACCCGCGCGTCGTGGTGCTCGCCCCAGCTTCGATCCGATCCAGGAGATACCCCGGATGTCGCATCACCTCGACTCGCCCGAGGCGCGGTCCGACCCGCGCCTGAACATCGCCGACCTGTACGTGTTCTCCGGAGAGACCGGGACGGTCTTCGTGATCAGTGTCTCCCCCTCCCTCGCCGGCGAGGACGCTCCGCAAGGCTTCCATCCGCAGGGGCGTTACGAGTTCCGCGTGGACGGTGACGGCGACCTGGTCCCCGAGTTGACCTACCGGGTCGCCTTCGGCGAGGCGGCGCCGGACGGCGTTCAGTCCGTGGAGGTACGGTCCCTGACCGGCGCTCGGGCCGTGGACGCCGCCGCCGAGGGCACCGTCGTCCTGACCGGCACGACCGGCAGCGCAGCATCGGGCGAAGGCGGGGTTCGCCTGTGGGCCGGGCGGGCACACGACCCCTTCTACCTCGACGCGACGGTGCTCGGCGCCGTGGGCAACGGCTTCGCGCAGGGGACCGCGGTCGATCTCTCCGGCTGGGACCGGACCAAGGCCGCGAACGAGCCGTTCAGAGACGACGAGGTCCACGCCCTGGTCCTGGAGGTTCCCGACGAGCACCTGCGGGCCGTCGCCGCCGACGGGCGCATCCGCGTCTGGGCGCTCGCGAGCCTGGCCACCGACGCAGGCGGCTGGCACCCTGTCAATCGCGTCGGTGTCCCCATGATCCAGCCGATCTTCGCCCAGCACGACGACGATCTCGCGGCGGAGCTGAACACCGGCGAACCCGCCAACGACCTCGACCGCTTCGGCGGCCGGATCGCCGGTGCCGCCGCAGCCGTAGTCGCCGCCCACGGTACGGCCGAGGATCCCGGCGCGTACGGCAGGACCGTCGCCGAACGGATCTTCCCCAACGTGCTGCCCTACACGCTGGGCACGCCGGCGGTCTTCGGCTTCGCAGGATGGAACGGCCGCTCGCTGACGGACAACGTCTGCGACGTCATGTTCTCCCTGGCCACCAACACCGCCCTCACCGCCGGGCTGACCAAGGACTCCGTGCCGCATCCGCCGACGGGCACGTTCCCGTACGTTGCAGCGACCGCCTGAACGTGACGGCGCGAACCGCCCGCCTCACCGGGAGGCGGGCGGTTCCTGCCTGCCGTCGCCCTCCGTGCCGGCGGGCGGCTGACGCCGAGGACCGCCTTCCTGCGGGTACCCGGTATGCCGGGCGGCGCGCTTCTCGAGCTCCCGGGGGCCGGTGGACTGTGCGGCGACCTGCCGGCGCTCCTCCGCGATCTCCCGGGACAGGAAGTAGTTGAGTGCCGTCCGGATGGCTGCGATGGCCGCCAACTGCCCGATCTGCTCGAAGGTCGGCGACACCGCGGTGCGCAGCACGTCCGAGGCGAGTTGGAACTCCAGCCCGAGGGCCAGGTAGGTGCCGAGGCCGAGCCGCACCGACACGAAGGACTCCGAACCGGCCCCGCGCAGGGTGAGCGTGATGAGCCGGATGAAGGAGAACACCGCCCCGAAGGCGATCACGACGGCGCCGCACGCCTCCACAACGGGAACGATGACCCCGAGGGCGTCCTCCAGGGCGCTCTCCGCGCTCATCGCGGCAACCGGGGAACTGCAGCAGTGCCCATCCGGCGGTCCTCCGTGGTGACGTCCGCATCCGTACAGCCGAAGCCCCCCTCAGTGGAAAGTCTCACGCGCCGACAGAATCGGCCAGTGCTCGCCCCGCCGGCCGTGAAGGAGGCACTTCGCACCGGCGCGGAGTTCGATGCGGTGCCGGCGTCGGTTGTGCAGCGACCCTCGTCCCGACCTTGTCGAACATCCCCTCGATGCCGATCCGCAGGGTGGCGCCGCTCAGGCCGCCGTCGGGCTCGGGACGCAGGAGGCTCTCCGCCACCAACGCCGGGCGCTGGAGCACCTACCCAGCGCAGCCGCTGAACGCGTCGCGCAAGCGGCGCCCATCACCCTCACCCTAAAGTGGGGCATAACCGGCAAAGCGGATCCTCATCACTCCCGATACCAAGGAAAGAGGAAAGTATGGCTGGCAAGGCAAGCATCGTATTTGCCCACGGCTTGTGGGCAGATGGCTCGTGCTTCGCAAAGCTGATCCCCGCGCTCCAGGCCGAGGGCCGCGAGGTCTTCGCATCGCAGCACGGTCTCGACTCGCTCGAGGGCGACGTCGCCTGCGTCACCCGCGCGATCAACCACGTGCCCGGCCCGGTCGTCCTCGTGGGCCACTCCTACGGCGGCACGCTCATCACCAAGGCGGGCGTGCACGACCGGGTAGGCGCTCTGGTGTACATCTGTGCGCTCGCCCCGGACGACGACGAGACCTCGACCCAGCACCTCGGCGCGTTTCCGGCCTCGCCGGTCTTCGACCACCTCGAGGTCGCCGACAACCGCATCTACCTCAAGGAGTCCGGCATCGGCCACTTCTGCGGCGACCTGTCGCAGGAGGAACAGAAGGTCGTGCTGGCGACCGCGACCGCGCCGGTCGCGGACCTCTTCGATCAGCAGGTACCCGGCAACGCCTGGCGACAGAAGCCGAGTTGGTTCATCGTGGGCACTCAGGACCGCACGGTGAATCCGGACCGGGAGCGCGCCTCCGCCGAACGGATGAAGGCCACGACCGTCAGCCTCGACAGCAGCCACGTTCCGATGCTCTCTCAGCCCGACGCTGTCCTCGACGTGATCCGCAACGCTGCGAAGACCCTGGATTAGGGCCAAGGACGGGGGTGTCTCGTTGCTCGTGCGGGCCGGCCAGGGCTACTGATCCGGCAGCGCCACTGCGCCGAGGCGCGAGGAGCAGCGGCGCGCGTGCGCGTGCTGCGGCGGCCG
>NZ_JBHWBW010000171.1:9902-14595 GCF_042735675.1 Kitasatospora sp. NPDC059571 | reverse complement strand
GGGGCGGGGGGGGGGGGGGCGCGCGCGGCGCGCGCGCCCCGCCGGCGCCCCCGCCCGCCCCCCCCCGCCACCGCTGGGCGGCTGCACTGGTGAGAGATAAGTTTGATTTTCAAACCAATCAATGCTTCGCTTGCGCCATGCGTACGATGCGTCGAGGTGCCGAGGACCCGCGGATGGCCGTCGCGGTCGTGCTCGTGGCCGTCTTCATGACCAACCTGGATCTGTGGATCGTCAACGTCGCACTTCCGGCCATCGGAACGAGTTTCTCCGGCGGAGCCAACGGACCGTCCCTCGGCTCGCTGTCCTGGATTCTCAACGCCTACGCGATCGCCTTCGCCGCACTGCTCGTGGTGGCCGGGCGCGCCGGTGACCGCATGGGGCAGCGGCCGGTCTTCCTCGCCGGGATCGCGGTCTTCACCGTCGCGTCCCTGGGCTGTGCGCTGGCCCCGGACCTGGGGGTCCTCATCGTGGCGCGGGTGGTGCAGGCCACCGGCGCAGCCGCCCAGATCCCGGCGTCGCTGGCCCTCATGCTGGCGACGGTGCCGGCGGAGCGCCGCACCCGGGCCACGCGGAGCTGGGCCGCGGTCGGCGGACTGGCCGCGGCGGCCGGCCCCGTCGTGGGCGGACTCCTGGTCGAGGTGGACTGGAGGTGGGTCTTCGCCGTGAACGTGCCGATCGGCATCGCGGCACTCGTCGCCGGCCGAGCGGTCCTGCCGGCGCCCGCTGCCAGGGAGTCCGGGCCGCTGCCCGACCTGCTGGGCGGCCTGCTGGTCATCCTCTCCGTCGCGGCGCTTTCCGGAGCCCTGGTGCAGGGACCCGGCTGGGGCTGGGCCAGCGGCAGGACCGTGCTGCTCCTGGCCGTGGCCGTGGTCAGCGGCGCAGCGTTCCTCTTCCGGTCCCTGCGGCACCCGCGCCCACTGTTCGAACTGGATCTGCTGCGGCTGCCGCGGTTCGGAGCGGCGAACGCCGGTAGTCTCGTCTTCGGAGTCGCGTTCGCGATCCTGCTGCTCTCCAACGTGCTGTGGTGCCAGGAGGTCTGGCACTGGAGCGCGCTGCGGACCGGTCTCGCGCTGTTCCCCGGTCCCGCTCTCGTGCCGGTCGTCACGCTTCTCACCGCCCGCGCCGCGCACCGCTTCGGGCACGGCCCGCTGGTCGCCGCCGGTGGCCTGCTGTTCACCGGGGGAATGGTCTGGCTCGCATGTTTCGCGTCCGTCACGCCGAACTACGTGCGGGACCTGTTGCCCGGTCAGATGCTGACAGGTGCGGGGATCGGTCTGGCCCTGGGCACCCTGGTGGCCGCCGGTGTGCAGGCTCTGCCGGGGCATCGTGCGGCGACCGGGTCGGCGCTGGTCAACTCCGTCCGCCAGCTCTCGTCCACGATCGGCGTCGCCGTCCTGGTCGCGGTGGTCGGCTCCCGAGTTGATGCCGCCTCGGCCCACGCATTCCGGATCGTCTGGTACGCGGCCGCCGCACTGGCCCTGTCGACGTCCGCGATCGGAGTGCACCTCGGCCGCGCCGGCTCGGGCCGGACGACGCCTGCCGTGTCGAAGGAGCCGGGGCCGGGCACGCGGGCTCTCACGGACGCGTCCTGACCGCTGGCCTTCCACCGTCGACGGCACTCGGGGCCCGCAGGCCGGCCCGGCTCCATCGGATCATTCCGAGACCACGACCGGGCCTGCCACATCCCAGTCCGCCAGGTTCGAGGTCATGTCGACCTCCCCTTCGAGAACCGGTTCGCCGCACGTCTCGCAGACCACCCGCGGACGGATCACGTGCCCATGGTGCGAGAGGGTGAGCGGCGGCTGCTCGACGACCCATTTGTCACCCCACGTACGCAGCATGTTGAGGACCGGGACGAGTTCCCGGCCGGCCTCGGTGAGGTGGTAGTCGGACCGAGAAGGGCTCTGCTGGTATTCCCGCTGCTCGAGCACTCCCTCCGCCACCAGGGTCTTCAGGCGTGCGGCGAGGCGGTCGCGGGGAGCTCCGGTGTTGCGGACGATCTCGCTGAACCGGTGATTGCCCAAAGCCACTTCGCGGACCGCGAGGAGCGCCCACCGGTCTCCGACGATTGACAGCGTGGCCGCGATCGAGCACGGCCGCCCGGAGTTGTTGTCCATGTTCACCAGGTTGGCACATCGGCCCGACCGCCCCGGATCGACGGTCGGACATCCGGACCCTGCCCGGCAGACGACGTGCGCGGCGGACGGACCCGCCGACGCCGTGCTGCCGGAAGCCGCCCCGACCGGCGAGCGCACGGCCCCGGCGATGTCCGAAGAGGGAACCTAGACTGAGGTCCGTGAGGGAGTGCGCCCATGGACGCCATCGGAGCCGGCGCCGACCCGGACCGTGACCAGCGGCCCTCCGGGATCGACGAGGAAGATCTGCCCGCGCTGCTGCATTCGGCGGTGCGGAAGGCTGTGGACTGCGCGGACGCCGTGGCAGCGGTTGTCTACCTGCTCACCGCGGACGGGAACGACCTGCGCGCCGCAGTGATCGGAGGCAGCCCCCCGCCGATCTTCGCGATCCCCGGGAGGATGAGCCTGGAGGCCGACTACGCTTCGGCCGCCGCGGTGCGTACCGGAGCGGTGACCGTACTGGCTCGCGGCCGGCCCACCGATCCGGCCGTGGAGGGCGTCCCCGCCTACCCCTACACGATCACTGCCGTTCCCCTGAACGGTGACGGACACCGGTTCGGGGCCCTTGCCGTCGTGCGCTCCGAGGAGGACACGCCCTTCGACGGAGCCGACCTCGCCCGACTCGTCGGCTTCGCCGACCGCCTGGGACAGGCACTGGCCGGGCTGCTCCGGCGCCGGATCGCGGTTGACCCGGGGCCCCTTCCGCTGATCGTCCCGGTGTACCGCGACAGGCCGGCCGACCCTCGCGAACACGGCTGGGGCGTGCCCGGTGCACCGGGTTCGACGGGCACCAGCATGATGTACCCGGTTCGATGGCTGGCCGACCTGCTGAACCGCGCCACCGGCATGGACGACATCATGGCCGCCGCCCGCTGCTGTCTCGTGGAGCCCTTCCGGGCTCGAACCATGGTGCTGGCCTGTGCCGACGAAGGCCGCCTGTGGGTGGTCGGCCACTACGGGGCGTCGTCGGTCCTGGTACGGGAGTTGCACGGCAGCAGACTGCACACGCGCACTCCGGCAGCCCTGGCCGTGACCGGACACCTGGTGGTCGTCCGCCCCGAGCCGACGGCGAGCACGACGCCGACCGGCGAGGACACAGCGCGGGCCGGCCCCCGGGCCGCCGCCGACGACCTGGAACACGGGACGGAGGCCTACCTCCCGCTGTCCGGCGACCGGCGCCTGAAGATGGCGCTCGACGGCACCGAGGAGATCCGGGGCGTCTGCTGCCTGGCCTTCGCCGGCGACCGCTACTTCTCGCCCGACGAGCGGGCCGTGCTCGGCATGATGGCGGGGACGCTCGGAGCCGCGGTGCGACGCCTCGAACTCGGCGCACGACGGCAGGCGCTGGCGGAACGGCTGCAGAAGAGTCTGCTGCCGCGGGTTCTGGAGGAGTTCCCCCGGTTGGACGTGACCGCACGGTACCTCCCCGCCGCCGCCGGCGAGGTGGGCGGCGACTGGTACGACCTGATCCCGGTGTCCGGCGCCCGCGTGGTCCTCGCGGTCGGCGACGTCGAAGGTCACACCATCGACGGGGCCGCAGTCATGGGCCAGGTGCGCACAGCCGTTGCGGCATACGCGACCGAGGGCCACCGACCTGCCGTGATCATCGACCGCACCCGCACGCTGCTGGCCGAACTCGGGACCGAGCTCCTGGTCACCTGCTGCCTCGTGGCCCTCGACACCGCCGACGGGACTGCCGAAGTCGCCCTCGCCGGACACCCGGCACCGCTGCTCCTCGGCACCGACGGGAGCCTGGTGCCGCTCGACGCCCCGGCCAACGTGCCCCTGGGAGTTGCCGACCAGGGATCCTTCGCGTCGCGGGAGCACACGCTCGAGCCCGGCTCGGTGCTGATCCTCTACTCGAACGGGCTCGGCCCGCTGGAATCGGCCGACGCCGGCTTCCGGACGAGCACCGGCGCGGAAGGGCCGGGCACCTCGAGCGCCGACCTCGAACAGCTCGCCGACCGGCTCCTGGCCGATGCCGGGAGCGGCGCCGAGCGACGCGACGACGCGGTGGTGCTTCTGGCGCGCTACAACGGCACGGCGGACGGACAGGTGCACACCGGGCGGATGAGCATTCAGCGCCACGACCTGGGCGGCGTCCAGGACGCCAGACGTTTCGTCGACCGCCTGCTGACCTCCTGGGATCTGGCCGCGCTCTCCGACGATGCTCAACTCCTGGTGTCCGAGGTGGTCACCAATGCGCTGATCCATGCCGGCAGCGACGTCGACCTGCGGATGCGGGCGTTCTCGGACCACGTCCGGATGGAAGTGCGGGACTTCGCGAGTCAGCCCCCGGTGCCGTATCCCTTCGCCGCGTCGGACGAGGGGGCCGCCGAGGCCGAACACGGTCGCGGCCTCTTCCTGGTGGAAGCGCTGACCCGCGCCTGGAACAGCTCGCCCAACGGACGGGGCAAGACCGTCTGGCTGGAGATGGCGGTCCCCCGGGGGGGGACGAGTACCCCCCGGGGGGCCGGCGCGCCGCGGGGCGGCGGGCCCGGGGGGGCGCGTCGCCCACACAGACCCACTCGCCCCGCCACACGAGTTGTGGGGGGCGC
>NZ_JBHWBW010000171.1:0-9892 GCF_042735675.1 Kitasatospora sp. NPDC059571 | reverse complement strand
GTCGGCCGCTTCTTTGTTTTAAACCCCCCCCCACCCCCGGCGGGGCCACGCCCGGGGGGCTGGTGCGGGGGGCCCCCGGCCCCCCCCCGCGCCGCCGGTGGCCCGCTGCCGTGCGCGGTAGGCGCGCAGGTTGGCGGCATTGCCGCAGACCTTCACGCTGTGCCAGACCGCACTGTTGTTGCGCGAGCGGTCGAAGAAGGCCACCGCGCACCGTGGGTTGCGGCACGCCTTGAGCCGGCTCCAGGATCCGTCCAGCTGCGCCCTGAACACCTCGAGGGCGACGAGCGAGGCCACCTTCCTCCACCCGGAGCCGCGGGGAAGGGGCTGCACACGACCGGCCCCGTCCCAGTGCAGACCCACAGCGAGGGTGGGCAGCATCGTGGGGGGCGGGTCGGCGGCGTGTGCCGCGTCGTCCTGCGGGCCGGTCACGGTGCGTCGAAGGTCCTCGCGGAAGCTGCGCAGCTGATCCAGGTCTTCTGGAGCGAGGTCGATGCCGAGGCGAGCGGTGCCCGCGAGTCCCGCCCAGGAGCGGAGGGCGTCGTCCAGCCAGTCCTGGGCGGTGGACCGGTCGGCGAGGAGATCCTCCTGCCGCGGCTTGCCCGCGGAGATCGTGTCCATGAAGTCCTGGACGAACGCGAGTCCGGCGGGAGCCGGGTCCACGCCGAAGCGCCCGAGGGCCGACCACGTCACGTGCACTCCCTGAAGCAGGAGACATATACATCAATGGTTCGTATCTTACAGCTTGTGCAGCATCACGCGGCTGCCGGCTCTCCATCGGCACTCCTGGCCGCGCGGACCGAGCGCGCCCACACCAGCACGGCCGGGACGATGGCCCAGGCGGCGAGGGTGAGCAGCGGGACCACGGCATGGGAACCGTTGAAGTAGCTCAGGTCGGTGATGGCGCGCACCGCGGCTCCCGGCGGCAGGACGTCGGAGAGGAGTCGTGCGGGGCTGGGCAGCAGGTCCGCTCCGATGGAGGCCCCGCTCGTCGAGTTCCCGACGGTGAGGAGCAGCAGGGTGGCGAGGGGCACGCCCACCGAGCCGAAGAAGGTGCCGAGGAGCTTGGTGGTGAAGGCTGCGGCACCGGCCAGGAGGGCCAGGGTCGCCGCCAAGGGGATGAAGGGTGCGGGCACCGCACCCAGGACCGGGCCGGCAAGGGCGGCACCGGTGGCGCCCGCGACGGCTGCGAACGCCGCCATCACGGTGAAGCGGTGCCGCAGGTGCAGGCTCTTGGACAGCCCCAGGATGTTCTGCGCCAGGACGAAGCCGGAGAGCGTCACACCGAAGGCGACGTAGAAGCCCGCGAGGCCCCGGCTGTCGTAGTGGGCGAGCGGCACGCCGTCGTGCACGGTCGCGGTCTTTCCCGCTCCGTGGGCATAGGCGTTGACCAGGTTCTCCACGGCGGACGTCGTCGACAGCCCGTTGGCTCCGGCGACCTCGAGGGACAGGCCGTCGGCTCCGTGCGCGGTCAGGACCGCGATGACGTCCCGGTGCTCGAGCGCACGGTCGGCGGCCGCGGCGTTCGGCTCGGGGTGGACGGCGATGCCGTCGCCGAGAGCCTGCTGGATCTGTGTGGACAGCTGCCCGCCGACCACGGCCACCGGGAGCTGATGGGGCTTGGCCGCGCGTGCGAAGCCCACGTAACAGCTGATGAAGGCGGCGACGACGACCAGCGCGATCAGTGGTGGCTGCAGCCAGGCCCGAGCCGGTGATCGCGTCGGGCGCTGCGCCCGGGGCCGGCGGGCGGCTGTGCTGCCGTGCAGTTCGGCCGGCGGATTGGTCGACGCGGTGTCCATGGGACCTCGGGTGGCTCGGGGGAGGCGGGGCAATCCGCCCCCGCGGGGAACGCTTGGCAGCTCATATCAAACGACATGGCTGTAGCTGAATAGCATCTTTCCTTGCGCGTTCATTCCTGGTGGCGCGGAGGATCCCTCGCAGAGGGGTCGGGCCGGCGGGGGAGGCGGGTTGACAAATCGAAAATGACCGGTCATCTTGGAGTCAATCGCCCTTTGGCGGATGCGGCCCTCGTGTCGGCTGCTGCCGTGGTCCCAGCGACATCGCTCTTGGAGCGCAGTGTTCCGGATCATCCGCTCGGGCTCTGTTCGGCTGAACTCAGCCGCATCTGAAGGAGAGTCACCATGGTCGTGATGACCGCTCTGCGCAGCCCCCGCAAGTCCGCCGCCGCGTTCGGCGTTGCCGCCGCGGCGGCCGCAGCCGTCGGGGTGTCCGTCGCCGCCCCGTCGGCCCACGCCGCCACGCCGTCACCGACGCAGAAGCCCACCGTCGTGCTCGTGCACGGCGCCTTCGTGGACGCCTCCGAGTGGGACGGCGTGATCGGGCACCTGCAGCACGACGGCTACAAGGTGGTCGCCCCGGCCAACCCGCTGCGCGGGCTGGCCAGTGACTCGGCCTACCTGCGCAGCGTCCTCGGCACCATCCACGGACCGATCGTGCTGGCCGGGCACTCCTACGGCGGCTCCGTGATGACCGAGGCCGCCGCCGGCGACGCGCAGGTCAAGGCGCTGGTCTACATCGCCGCCATCGCCCCCGACAAGGGCGAGAGCGTGGCGTCCCTGGGCGCCAAGTTCCCCGCAACCGAGCTCAACTCCTCGCTGGTCCCGGCGCCCTACCCGCTCCCGGGCGGCGGCGCCGGCGTCGAACTGTCGGTCAGGGCCGACAAGTTCCACGATGCCGTGGCAGCCGACGCGCCTCAGGCGATCGCCGACGTGGCGGCCGACGCGCCTCAGGCGATCGCCGACGTGGCGGCCGCCGCCCAGCGCCCGGCAGCCGCGAACATCTTCAGCGACAAGACCACCGACGTCGCCTGGAAGACCATCCCCTCATGGGATCTGGTCACCACCCAGGACCATGCCATCAACCCGGCCGAGCAGCAGTTCATGGCCGAGCGCGCCCACGCGCACACTGTCGAGGTGAACTCCTCCCACGCCGTGCCGCAGACCCATCCGGACGCGGTGACCGGCATCATTGAGCAGGCCGCCCAGGCCACCGCCCGCTGACGCCCGCGGTCGCCCCACCGGCGACCCTGCCGCGACCCGTGGTGGTGCGGATCGGCGGCAGGCGTCGGCGGGGCACGGGGGAGGGGCGCGGCCTGCTCGGGCCGTGCCCCTCGCCCCCTGGTCGCCCTCCGTCCTGCGCGGGCCGAAGCCGGCGCGTGCACTCGGAGCGGCCCGGCCGGAACGGCGGATGCAGGAAGCAGAGGGCTCTGCCTGGGCCACGAAGAACAGGAGATCGGGCGATGAGTGAGATCAAGCCGCGGTTCCGGACGATCGACGGTCTGTCGATCCGGTATGCGGAGAGTGACGGGTCGGGCGACCGGGCGGCTCTGCTGCTGAGCCCGTGGCCGGAGAGTCTGTACTCGTACGACGCGATCTGGTCGAAACTGGCGGGTTCCGCGCGACTGATCGCGGTGGACCTCCCGGGGTTCGGGCAGTCGGAGCTCAGGCAGGACCTGCTGTCGCCGAAGGCGATGGGCGACTTCGTCGTGCGGATCGTGGACGAGTTCGAGCTGGCGGAACCGCATGTCGTCGGTCCCGACATCGGCACCGCGGCGGCGCTGTTCGCCGCGGCCCGGCACCCGGGGCGACTGCGGACCCTGGTCGTGGGGACCGGCGGCGCGGCGGTCCCGTTGCAGCTCGGAAGCCCACTGGACGAATGGGTGCACGCCGAGGATCTGGCCCCCTACCGGGCCATGGACCCCAAGGCCGCCGTGACGGCGGCGATCAACAACATCCGCGGCTACGAACTGCCGGACGTGGTGCGCCAGGACTACCTCGCCTGCTACACCGGCCGACGGTTCGCCGACCAACTGCCCTATGTCCGCGCGTACCCGGCCGAACTGCCGGTCCTCGCCGGCCTGCTGCCCACCATCGAGACGCCGGTCCAGATCCTCGCCGGCCGCGACGACCGCGTCGTGCCCCCGGCGAACGCCGAGTACCTGCACGAACACCTGCCCAACAGCAGGCTCGACCTCATCGATGCCGGTCACTTCGCGTGGGAGGAGGGCGCCGACGCCTACGCCGACGTCATCACCCGCTGGTGGCGGCAGAACTAGGTCCGAAGGAGAGGGCCCGGGCGCCCGAGCCCCGGGCCGGGGGGCCCGGCCCGGTCGGCTGCCGCTCGAGCCGCCCGCCGGACCCGGGGAGAGTGTTCACGGCCGCCCGATCGACGAGGAATATGATCGGTCGTCTTAGGGTTGGGTGCGACATGGACGCCGCGCCGTCCGTGCTCTCCCGGGGCCCGGTCGAGGAGCCCGGGACAGAAGCGAAAGGGGCTTCCGATGGCTACCGCCATGGATCTGCCTCGGCAGAGCCACGCGACCTTCCCCCACGTGGGGGCGACGGTGAAGTACCAGTGTCGCTGGGGGCTCATCATCGGCCGGGAGTTCGACTACTTCACGCTGCTCTGGTACTACCGGGTGTGGTGGGCCGATCTCAGCACCGGTCTGGTCCCGATGACTGCTCTGATGCTGGCGTCATGACCTTCCCCGGCTGGCCAGGGCGGCGCGGGTTCGTCCACGCCGCGCTCGCCACGGCGGTGCTCCTCGTGTGCGACGCATGGTTCGACCTGCCCCTCGGCTTCGGGACGCGGATGTCCGGCTGTCCGCCCTGCCGGCCCTGCTCGTCGAACTGCCGCTCGCTGTGTACCTGTTCAGGCAGGCGACCCGCGGCAGCCACCAGGGGCGCCCAGCGACCGAGGAGGAGCCGTGTGCAGGACCGGATTCCCGCCCGACCGCGGGCTGATCGCGCGGATGTTGCTGACCTTGCTGTTGGTCGGCCTGCTGCATGCGTTCAACGCCTTCTACTTCGCTCCCGCCACCAAGGGGCGACGTCGGACCGGTGGGCCGTTCTCCGGCCACCCGACTCTGCAGGAGCGCCCCGATCGGCTCGAACGGATGTCCCGTTCGCTCGGCCGGTCGTGAAGGCGGCCGGGTACGAAGTCGGCCGACAGGTGGATGACCGACCCCATGTGACTGGATTCGGAGAGAGACGACATGGCCAGGCCCAGTAAGCGGGAGCAGTTGATCGACGCCGCCTACGACCACTTCCACGAGCACGGATTCAACGGCAGCGGAGTCAAGGACATCACCGATGCCGCGGGGGTGCCGAAGGGCACCTTCTACAACCACTTCGAGAGCAAGGAGGCGCTGGCGGTCGAGGTGATGCGCCGTTATGCCGCAGCCCAGTGCACCGAGATGCTGGCGGACGAGTCGATGGCCCCGTTCGAACGGGTGCGTGCGCACTTCGCCCATCTGGCGGCGGGGCTGGCGCGGTTCGACTATGCGCGGGGCTGCATGCTCGGGAACTTCGGGGTGGAGCTGTCCACGCAGAGCACGGCCATCCGCGAAGCAGTGGACGAAAGCTTCAACTGCTGGGTGTCCTTCCTGGCCTCCGCGTTGGAGGAGGCCTGTGCCACCGGATCCCTCGCAAGCCCCGTCGGCGGCGTCAGGCTGGCCCGCTTCCTGGCGAACTCCTGGGAGGGGGCCGCGGCGCGGGCGAAGGTCACCAGGAGCCGGGGTCCCGTGGACGACTTCGCGGCGGTCCTCGAATCGCTGGCGGCCTGAGCGGGTCCCCGTCCTCCCGCGAAGACCCGGGGGGCGGTTATCCCCGCATCATGGGGAGAGCGGGCGTGTCCGTTCACCGGGGGCCGCCCGGCCCGGCGTACGGCCGATGTGCTCGCAGGCCGGGGCCGCCCGCTCAACTGCGTGCCATTCTGGGCATGCACGGTCGATTGAGACGCGCTGTTTCCGGGAGCAGGTGTCGAACCGGAGAGGCTGCGCGCCGGACCGGAACTCGTGCTGGTCGAGGTAGCCGCGTGAAGTGCGGCGGCCTGTTGTCCGGCCTGCGGCAGCCCGGGCAGGCGGATCGCAGCTCGGGCAGGCGGACCCACGGGAATCAGGATCCGTACTCGGGGAGGAGTCCGGGCCCCTCGATCACCCCGCTCCGGTGCGATCCTTCGGAACGCCGGTGAGGTGATCGAAGAACTCGGTGGGCAGGCCGATCAGTTCGGTCGCGGCGCGATGTTCGTTCTCGGGCGGCCGCGGGCCGGTGCCGTGGCGAGCCGCCCGGCGGCTCACGCCGTTCCGCTTCCCGGGCTGCCCGCGCCTTCCATCAGCCGCACGATGCCTTCGTCGACGCGAAGCCTCTCGCTCTCGGAACCGGCGGGCACCAGTGCCTCGGCACGCTTCACGAAGTCGCGCACGACCTCTGCCGGCACGGCGAGTGTTGCCTGAGCGCCGGTGCCCGCTATCCGTATCAGGACGATGTCGTCGCCGGCCCCGGCGAGTTCGGAACGTCGTGAGGACGGCCACACCTGAACGGCCCCGAGGCCGGTCGGCATGTCGACGCCCTGGACCAGGAGATCCCGGTCGAATACCCACTCCACCTGGATGCCGGCCACGCTCACGGTCATGCGCACTGCGAAGGGATTCTTCGCGTCGTATCGGAACACGACCGAAGCGGGCAGGCGCTGGGCTTCGGTGAGCAGGGCCGCAGCCCCGGACCGTGAAGTGACGCGGGGCCTCGCGCGGCGCAGGCGCCTGCGCAGGAACGACAACCAGCTCATCGTCCCACTCCTCTCGGGCATTGCCGCCTTGGGATCACAGGCGGTGGGCGTCGACCACCGCTTGGGCGAAGGCGGCAGGGGACTCCTGGGGGATGTTGTGACCGATGCCCATGAGGGTGCGGTGGCCGAGTTTCCCGATGAACCTGTCCCAGTACGCTGCGGGTCCTCCCGCGGGCCTGGACGGGTCCAGTTCGGCGTCCAGGGCGATCGTGGGAACGGCGATCGTCGGGTCCGCCGCCACGCGGGCCTCGAGTCCGTCGAGGCGTGGATCGCCGTCGGCCTGGCCCAGTTGCCACTGGTGGCTGTGCACGGCGATGCGAGCCCAGTCCGGATTGCCGAAGGCCGGGGAGGCCGTTTCGAAGGTGGCGTCGTCGAAGTCCCAGCCGGGGGAGAGGTCTTTCCACATGCTCCGGATCACGCCGTGACGCTCCGGGCCGGGCCAGGCGGCTGCGAGCGAGCGGTAGTGCCGTGACCACCAGGCCCACTGCGACGTGGGGGGCAGCGGCAGCGCGCCTCCACCGTCCGCGGTGTCCGGATGCCCGGCGGCCGAGACGAGGGCCCGGCTGCGTTCGGGCCAGAGCACGGCGATGGTCTGAGCGGTCTGGGCTCCCCAGCCGAAGCCGCCCAGAACGGCGGATCCGATCCCGAGCGCGTCCATCAGGGCGACGATGTCGAGCGCCACTGCTGTCTGCTGGCCGTTGCGGAAGGTCTCGGCTGAGACGAAGCGCGTGGTGCCGTGACCTCGGAGGTAGGGGACGACCACGCGGAACCCCTGTGCGGTGAGCAGGGGTACGACGTCCGCGAAGCTGTGGATCCCGTAGGGCCAGCCGTGCAGAAGCAGGGCCACGGGCGCGGCAGTCGGGCCGGCCTCTATGTACCCCATGCTGAGCGGGCCCACGCGCACCTGTCGGGGGGCGAGGTCCGCGATGCCCGAAACCCCGGAGAACGCGGTGGCCCTCCTTGGGGGAAGGCTTTCCGCGCCGGTGCCGGCGCGGACACCGGCAGCGGACCTGGAGCGCAAGGACGGCGATCGGCTTTCGCCGAAGACCCGGTCGAACGGCTTGTTCACCATCGGGATCCTGCTCTCGGTCGTGTGGCCATCCACGGGGGCCGGGGGAGCGTTGCGCGAATCCGCCTTCGGCGAGCCGCGACAGAGGTGGATGTCCTGGAGAACAGATGACCGGTCGTCTTGATTCCTGGGGCCTGATGGTTCAATAATGAAACTCGATGGGTCGACGGCCGCCGTGCAGTGCGAACAGGGCCTCCCCCCGCCGCATCCCGAGGTCGTCGTGGAGCCGGGGTTGCCGACCTCCACCGCGCCGAGAACGCCGACACAGCGCCGGGCCATGGTGCGCGACCGGGGCGGGACCGCACTGCTTCGGCGGCCGGCGCCCGACCCGGTCGGTCGAGCACCTGCACACGAGGAGGGATGATTCCCGTGCATCCCATGTACCTGCTCAGATCCATGCTGGCCGGCGTGGCCGCCGGTCTCGGCATGATGTTCGTTCCCGAGCTCGGCCCGCCACCGCCTGCCGGCCGTGCGCTGCCGAGCGATCGGGCGCCGGACGCGGACGCCCATCCGCGGTCGTTGCCGCGTCTGCCGGAACAGCGAAGAGATCCCGCCTGGTGAGCACGGCTACGGGTGGGCTCCCGACGGCCGAACCCAGCAGGAGCCCAACCGTTGGCAACCGCGATCGTCTGACACCTCGGGCCCCCTGCCGATCGCCGGACTCCCCAAGCCCGTCCGGGCCTGCCACGTTAAGGGTGGTGGCCTGGGATCCGGGCGGCCATCCCGCCTGCGCCGCGGGGGCGGACTCGTCCTCCGGCTCCTGAGCAGAGTCGCGGCGGCCGCGACGGACGCGCCGTCTCATGCCGCTGAGGGGTTTTCCCGGCGTTCGCGCCGGCGGACCACGCGGACAACCTGGGGGTCGACGGGTGCGGGCTCGGCGCGCCCGCCCTGCGGTGGTTGATCCGGGCCGGCAGGCGGGTCGCAGGAGCCGGAGAGGAGCGATCCCATGGCAGCCTTCGACTACGACGTACTGACCGTCGGTTCCGGCTTCGGCGGAAGTGTCGCCGCACTGCGGGCGGTGGAGAAGGGTCTGGTCCGAGCGCACCGCCATCATGCTGTGCTCGCAGACCACCGACACCTCGATCGAGCTCTACTGGAAGGACGGCCGACTGCACAGCCGGCACGGGGCCGGTGAGGCGCCGGCGGTGCACGTTCCGGTCATCGAGAACTTCGCCGGCGGGCTGGCCGAGAAGAGGGAGAGCTGTGAAGGCGCGCTGCTGTTCGAGGTCATCAACCGCGGTGCCTCGGCCCACTTCGGCGGTGGGATCCCGATTTGCGAGCGCAGCGACGGCGGGGCCGTCGACCCCAACCTGCGTCTGTTCGGTCAGCCGGGCCTGCACGTCATGGACGGGAGAGTCATGCCGGCGAACCCGGGAGTGAATCCGTCACTGATGATCACGGCACTGGCCGAGCGCGCGATGTCCTTCCGGCCGAACAAGGGGGAGTCGGACACCAGGCCGCCCCTGGGTTCGGGCGACGAGCGTCTGGCTCCCGTCATGCCGCACCGGCCCGTCATGCCGCACCGGCCCGTCATGCCGCACCGGCCCGTCGTGCCGGTCGGTGCGCCGGGCGAGCTGAGGCTGGACGCGACGGAGTCCGAGGTGATCCCCGAACACCCCTACTGAGCCGGACCCAGGACAAGGAGCAGCGCGATGACCGAGCGAACTGCGGATGGCTTCCGCACACTCGGGGCCGACGAGGTGATCCCCGACGGCTTCGTCGTCCCGTTCTACCTCGGCGATCACAAGCGGAGGGTCTCGATCGCGCGTGTCGGGGGCAGCCTCTACACGTTCGACGACCTCTGCACCTGCTCCGACGACTCGTGCCCGCTCTCCGGAGGCTTGCTCACCGGGACGATGATCACGTGCCGGTGCCACGGCTCGGAGTTCGACGTCAGTACCGGCGCGGTGGCGAGGGGTCCTGCGCACCGGGCGCTCACCGTGTACGACATGAGGGTGGTCGACGGCGACATCCAGATCCGAGCATGAGCGCGTCGTACGACAACGGCAGCGCATCTCCGGCGCCCGGGTCGCCGCCCGGCTCGGCGAGGGTGTCGGCCCCGCCGAGGCGGCCCGCGCCGATCGAGGTGCGGCGACGGTCCGAGCGACGCCGGGTGCTCAGGTGAATCGGATGTCGCCGAGATCGATGGACACCATGACCTGACTCGGGATCGCCCGCAGGTCGTGGTCGCGGCGGAATGCCCGCCGACGGGTGGGCAACCGGATGCCTTCCGCCTCGACG
>NZ_JBHWBW010000170.1:0-14648 GCF_042735675.1 Kitasatospora sp. NPDC059571 | reverse complement strand
ATTCCCCCCCGAGGCCGCAAGCCCCGGAGCCCGCCCGCGTGGGGGGGGGTTTTTGGTTTACCCCCGCGCGCGGGCCGCCGGGCCCCCGCCGCGCGCCGCCCCCCCGGCGGCCGGACGGCGGCGCGGGGCTCGGTGGTGCAGTACGGATACTGCTCGCGGGTCAGCGCGAGTAGTACTCGACGACCAGCTGCTCGTCGCAGACGACCGGGACCTCGCGGCGCTGCGGCGCGCGGTCCAGGCGGAAGGCCAGGGCCTTCAGGTTGACCTCGAGGTACTTCGGGGTCTGGCCCTCGCCGGCGTTGCCGCCCTCGCGAGCCACCTGGAAGGGGACCTTCTCCTTGGACTTGTCCTTGACCGTGACGACGTAGCCCGGCTTCATCTGGAACGACGGCTTGTTGACCTTGCTGCCGTTGACCTCGATGTGGCCGTGCACGACCATCTGACGGGCCTGGTAGATGGTGCGGGCGATGCCCGAACGCAGGACCAGGGCGTCGAGACGGGTCTCCAGCAGGGCGACGAGCGCCTCACCGGTCTTGCCCTCGACCTTCTTGGCGGACTCGAAGGCGCGGGCCATCTGCTTCTCGCTGAGGTCGTACTGGGCGCGCAGACGCTGCTTCTCGGTCAGACGGACCTTGTAGTCAGAGTTCTGCTTGCGGCCGCGGCCGTGCTGGCCGGGCGGGTACGGGCGGGCCTCGAAGTACTTGACGGACTTCGGGGTCAGCGGGATGCCCAGGGCACGAGCGATCTTGACCTTGGGGCGCTTCTGGTTCGCCATGGAACCAATACCTCTTTCGGTTTTGCGAATACGGCTTCACCAGGTGTTGACGGAGGCCGCCTCTCGCGACCCGGAGAAAAACCACGCGGGGGTGGTCAGCCGCTCTCCGAGCCGGGCACACATGTGCTTGCACACGATCGGCCCACCGTCCGCTGGGGTGGTGGGCCGATCGCGACACCGAAACCGGTGCACGACGCTCCTGGAGGCCCTCCCGGAGGAGGGGCCTCGTGGCCGGTGCCCCGCTGGTGCGGACGGTCGGCGGGCTCGCGCTCGCCGCCGTGCCCGGGACATGGCACTCCCGCCGAGTATACCGCCGCCGCGGCGGCCCGGATCACTCCCCCCGGAGCCGGCCCCGCGTCCACTCCACGGTGTCCGCGTAGCGGGCCTCGCCGCCGCGCCGGGTCGGGTGGTAGTAGTCCCGGCCGTGCACCGCGTCCGGCGCGTACTGCTGGGCGGCGATGCCCTCGGGCAGGTCGTGCGGGTACTGGTAGCCCTTGCCGTGGCCGAGCTTGCCGGCGCCGCCGTAGTGGGCGTCCCGCAGGTGCGGCGGAACGGGGCCGGCCAGGCCCTGCCGGACGTCGGCGAGCGCGGCGTCGATGGCCAGGTACGCGGCGTTGGACTTGGGCGCCAGCGCCAGCGCGATGGCGGCCTCGGCGAGGATGATCCGTGCCTCCGGGAAGCCGATCATGGCGACCGCCTGGGCCGCTGCGACCGCGGTCGCGAGCGCCGCCTGGTCGGCCAGGCCGACGTCCTCGCTGGCGGAGATCATCAGCCGCC
Organism: Kitasatospora sp. NPDC059571; assembly: GCF_042735675.1. NCBI lineage: Bacteria > Bacillati > Actinomycetota > Actinomycetes > Kitasatosporales > Streptomycetaceae > Kitasatospora > Kitasatospora sp. NPDC059571. The sequence continues at coordinate 13,096 of NZ_JBHWBW010000170.1, read as the reverse complement.
GGGCGATGAACCGCGGGTCCTCCCCCGCCTCGATCATCCGGGCCAGGTAGTGCAGGGTGGCGTCCACGTCGCTGCCGCGGATCGACTTGATCAGGGCGCTGGCCACGTCGTAGTGCTGGTCGCCGTCCTTGTCGTAGCGGACGGCGGCCTGGTCGATCGCGGTCTCAGTGGCGGCGAGGGTGATCTCGCCGGCGCCCTGCTCCAGGGCGGCACCGGCCGCCGCCTCCAGGGTGGTGAGGGCCCGCCGGGCGTCGCCGCCGGCGAGCCGGACGAGGTGGTCCTCGGCCTCCGCGGTCAGCTCGACCGCACCGGCCAGCCCCCGCTCGTCCGCCACCGCTCGGCGCAGCAGGGAGCGGACGTCGTCGTCGGTGAGCGACTCCAGGGTGAGCAGCAGCGAGCGGGAGAGCAGCGGGGAGATCACCGAGAAGTAGGGGTTCTCGGTGGTGGCGGCGATCAGGGTGACCCAGCGGTTCTCCACGGCGGGCAGCAGCGAGTCCTGCTGGGCCTTGGAGAAGCGGTGGATCTCGTCCAGGAAGAGCACGGTCTCGCGGCCGGTCATGCCGACGGCGCGGCGGGCGCCGTCGATCACCGCGCGGACCTCCTTGACGCCCGCGGTGATGGCGGACAGCTCGACGAAGCGGCCCTCGACGGCCTGGCTGATGACGTGCGCCAGGGTGGTCTTGCCGGTGCCGGGCGGGCCCCAGAGGATGACCGAACTGGTGGCCGCCGGGCCCTTGGACCCGGCCACCAGGCGGCGCAGCGGGGAGCCGTCCTTGAGCAGCCGGCGCTGCCCGGCGACCTCCTCCAGCGTCCGGGGGCGCATGCGCACGGCGAGCGGGGCCCGGCCGGGCTCCTTGGTCTGGCGTTCCTCGGCTGCGGCGGTGAAGAGGTCCGGTTCGTCCACGGGCGCAAGGGTATGCGACGGCACCGACGGACCGGACCCGGTAGTTCGAATTTGAACTCAAGGGCGTACGCTGGTTGCTCCCCCCGGCACGAGGAGCCCCGCCATGACCGTCCGCCGCCTGAACCACGCGGTGCTGTGGATCCGCGACGTCGACCGCTCGGTGGCGTTCTACACCGACGTGTTCGGCTTCCGGGTCGACCACCTGATCCCCGGCCGGGCCGCCTTCCTCTCGGCGCCCGGCACGCTCAACGACCACGACCTGGGCCTGTTCGCGATCGGCGCCGGTGCGCCCGGCCCGGAGCAGGGCCGGGTCGGCCTATACCACCTGGCCTGGGAGGTCGGCACGCTCCGCGAGCTCGCGGCGGTCGGCGCCCGGCTGGCCGAGCTGGGCTCGCTGGTCGGCTCCACCGACCACCTGGTCTCCAAGTCCTTCTACGCCAAGGACCCGGACGGCAACGAGTTCGAGCTGATGTGGCGGGTGCCCCGCGAGGACTGGCCGGCCGCCGACTCCGACGCCCGGCCGGGCCCGCTCGACCTGGACGCCTCGCTGGAGCGGTGGGGCCCGGACCTGGCCACCGGCGCCGCGGCCGGCTCGGCGACCTGACCCGCGCCCGGCCGGGCGGCGGGCCGCGGTCAACGCGCCAGGCCCGCCGCGTGGTCGGGGACGTACGTCTGCAGGTGGCGCGGCGGGCGGCGGTAGCCGCGCGGCTCCGGGCGGGGCGGCAGGACGACCTCGCGCGGCTCCACCGCCCGGTACGGCACGGACGACAGCAGATGGGCGATCATGTTGATCCGGGACCGCCGCTTGTCGTCGCTCTCCACCACGTACCAGGGCGACTCGGGGATGTCGGTGTGGGCGAACATCTCGTCCTTGGCCTGCGAGTAGTCCTCCCAGCGGGTGATCGACTCGATGTCCATCGGCGAGAGCTTCCAGCGTCGCATCGGGTCGGCCAGACGGTCCCGGAAGCGCCGCTCCTGCTCGGTGTCGCTCACCGAGAACCAGTACTTGCGCAGCAGGATGCCCGCCTCGGTCAGCATCTGCTCGAACAGCGGCGCCTGGTGCAGGAAGAGCCGGTACTCCTCCTCGGTGCAGAAGCCCATGACGTGCTCCACGCCGGCCCGGTTGTACCAACTGCGGTCGAACAGGACCATCTCGCCGGCGGCGGGCAGGTGCTCGACGTAGCGCTGGAAGTACCACTGGCCGCGCTGGCGCTCGGTCGGGGCGGGCAGCGCGGCGATCCGGGCGATGCGCGGGTTGAGGTACTCGGTGACCCGCTTGATGGCACCGCCCTTGCCGGCCGCGTCGCGGCCCTCGAAGACCACCACCAGCCGGGCGCCCTCGGCGCGCACCCACTCCTGGAGCCGGACGAGTTCCAGTTGGAGCCTGGCGAGCTCCTCCTCGTACGGCTTTCTGCCCAGCCGTCCCCGCTTGGTCTTCTCCGCCACCGCGCCTCCGATCGCCGCCGGGCTCCCACGGTACGGGTGACGGCGGGTCACCGCAGTCCGTACCGGCCGGACGGAGGCCGGGCGGCTGGCGGCGGGAGGGCGGCGGGAGGGCGGGGAAATGGAAGGCACCGGCAGCCCCCTGCACTGCCGGTGCCCGTCCCCCGTGATCGGGCGGTCCACTCTGGCGCAACCCCGGCGGGGCGGTCCAATCACCCGGTCCATAACCTGTCGGCATGGATATCGACACCCGGCTGCTGCGGTACTTCGCGGCGGTCTACGAGGAGGGCCAGCTGACCGCGGCCGCCGCCCGGCTCGTCGTGTCGCAGCCGACGCTCACCAAGCAGGTCCGCCAGCTGGAGACGGTGCTCGGGGTGGAGCTGTTCGAGCGGTCCCGGGCCGGTATGACGCCCACCCCGGCCGGGCACGAACTGGCGGCCCGGGTGCCGGCCCTGCTGACCGCCTGGGAGCAGGCGCTGCGGGCGACCCGGCAGACCGCGACGCTGGGCAGCGGGACGCTCCGGGTCGGCTTCGAGGGGGCCACCATCAACCTGGTGGGGCTGGCGACCGTGGAGGCCTTCGGCCGGCACATGCCCGGCTGGCGGGTGGAGCTGCGGCAGAACAACTGGTTCGACTCCAGCTCCGGGCTCGCCTCCGGGGAGATCGACCTGGCGCTGTGGCACGCACCGCCGGGGGTGCTGGACGGCATGTACAACTGCGCCCCGCTGGGCGTGGAGGAGCGCTGGGTCGCCCTGCCGACCGGTCACCGGCTCGCCGGGAGGGACGAGTTGGACCTCGTCGAACTCCTGGACGAGGCGTTCGTGGCCATCCCGCGGGAGGCCGGCTTCTGGCGCGACTACTGGCTCGGCGTCGAGGAGCGCCGGGGGCACCCGGTGCGGATCGGCGCGGTGGCGCACAACCCGGACGAGTGGGCGACGGCGGTGGCCTGCGGCCAGGGCATCGGGTTCGCCCCGGCCACGATCGGCCGCCTCTCGCAGCGCGCCGGGGTGGTCTACCGGCCGGTGCGGGGGCTGAGCCCGAGCCGGGTCGGGCTGTACTGGCCGGCCGGCCGGCTGCTCACCCGGGCCGCGGAGGCCTTCGTGCGCAGCTGCCGGGAGACGGTCGCGGTCGGCGGGCGGGTCGGGCCCACCGGTCCCGCCGTTCAGACCCCGTCGAACGGGGCCGGGTAGCGGCACAGCCCGTTCGGGGTGCCGTCGTACCCGGTCAGCGGCAGCACCTGGAAGCACTCGTCGCTGACCTCGTAGGGGCCGGAGATCCGGTGCTGGGAGGCCGGGGTGAAGCCGAACCGGCCGTAGTAGCCCGGGTCGCCGAGGACGACCACGAGGCGCTCGCCGGCCTGCTCGGCCGCCTCGATCGCGGCGCGCACCACCAGCGCGCCGACGCCCTTGCGCTGCCACTCCGGTGCGACGGCGACCGGGGCGAGCGCCAGCCCCCATCCGTCGCCGACCTGAAGGCGCGTCAAGAGTGCGTGGGCGAGGACGAGTTCGGTGCTGTCGACGGCCACCAGGGAGAGCTCGGGGAGCCAGGCGGGGTCGCGGCGGAGCGCGTCCACCAGGTCGGCCTCGTCCGGTCCGGGGAAGGCAGCCATGTGCACCCGCCGGGTCGCGGGGGCGTCCGAGGGCAGCTCGACTCTGGTACGCACGGCCATGGTGGGAAGACCCTTCTGTTGTCGCACGCCGCTGTGGACAGGCCCCGGACAGTGCCGACTCGCACTGTCCGGGGCCGGGAAAGGTTAGCCGACCGAGGTCACGCCTTGGGCTCGGCCTCGGACTTCGCCTCGGACTTCGGCTTGGCGTCGACGCCCGCCTCGCGGCGCTGCGCCGGGGTGATCGGGGTGGGGGCGCCGGTCAGCGGGTCGCCGCCGGTGGACGTCTTCGGGAAGGCGATGACGTCCCGGATGGTGTCGTACCCGCCCAGCAGCGTCACCACGCGGTCCAGGCCGAAGGCGACACCGCCGTGCGGCGGCGGGCCGTAGTTGAACGCGTCGAGCAGGAAGCCGAACTGCGAGGCCGCCTCCTCCTCGGAGAGGCCGATCGCGTCGAACGCCCGCTTCTGCACGTCGCGCTGGTGGATACGGATCGAACCGCCGCCCAGCTCCGAGCCGTTGAGCACCAGGTCGTAGGCGTTGGAGAGCGCGGCACCCGGGTCGGTGTCGAAGGTCGCCAGCGACTCCGCGGTGGGCGCGGTGAACGGGTGGTGCACCGCGTGCCAGCCCTGGAACTCGCCCTTGTCGTCCTCGATCGGCTCGAACATCGGGAAGTCTACGACCCAGAGGAAGGCCCACTTCGACTCGTCGATGAGCTCGCAGCGGCGGCCGATCTCCAGCCGGGCCGCGCCGAGCAGCTCCTGCGAGGCGGTCTTCTTGCCGGCCGCGAAGAACACCGCGTCGCCCGGCTTGGCACCGGCCGCGGCGGCCAGGCCCGCCAGGTGCTCCTCGGAGAGGTTCTTGGCCACCGGGCCGCGCAGCTCGCCGGTCTCGGCGTCCACCAGGACGTAGGCGAGGCCGCGGGCGCCGCGCGCCTTGGCCCAGTCCTGCCAGGCGTCCAGCTGCTTGCGGGGCTGCGAGGCGCCGCCGGGCATGACCACCGCGCCGACGTACGGCGCCTGGAAGACGCGGAACTCGGTGCCCTTGAAGTACTCGGTGAGGTCGGTGAGTTCCTGGCCGAAGCGGACGTCCGGCTTGTCCGAGCCGTAGCGGGACATCGCGTCCGCGTAGCTCATCCGCGGCAGCGGGTTCGGGATCTCGTAGCCGTGCACCTCGCGCCAGATCGCGCCGATGACCTTCTCGCCGAGGGCCAGGATGTCCTCCTGGTCGACGAACGAGGCCTCGATGTCGAGCTGGGTGAACTCCGGCTGCCGGTCGGCGCGGAAGTCCTCGTCGCGGAAGCAGCGGGCGATCTGGTAGTAGCGCTCCATGCCGGCCACCATGAGCAGCTGCTTGAACAGCTGCGGCGACTGCGGGAGGGCATACCAGGAGCCCGGCTGCAGGCGGACCGGGACGAGGAAGTCGCGGGCGCCCTCGGGGGTGGAGCGGGTGAGGTACGGCGTCTCGATGTCGAGGTAGTCGTTCTCCTCCATCACCCGGCGGATGATGTTGTTGACCTTCGAGCGCAGGCGCAGCGCGCGGGCCGGGCCCTCGCGGCGCAGGTCCAGGTAGCGGTAGCGCAGCCGGACCTCCTCGTTGACCGTGCCGGGCTCGTACTCGGCGACCGGGAACGGGACGGGGGCGGCCTCGGAGAGCACCTCGATCGCGCTGACGACCACCTCGACGGCGCCGGTGGCGATGTCGGGGTTCTCGTTGCCCTCGGGGCGGACCCGGACCTCGCCGACGACCTTGACGCAGTACTCGGCGCGCAGGCCGTGCACCGAGTCGAGGTCGCGGACGACGATCTGCACGGTGCCGGAGGCGTCGCGCAGGTCGATGAACGCCACGCCGCCGTGGTCGCGGCGGCGGGCGACCCAGCCCGCCAGGGTGACGGTCGTTCCGGCGTGCTCCGCGCGGAGCGTGCCCGCGTCGTGCGTGCGGATCACAGCTGCTTCTCCTTCAGGGTGGATACGAGTGCTTCCAGTGCGACGGGGACCTGCTCGCCGGTGGTCATGTCCTTGAGCTGGACGACACCGGCGGCGAGATCTCGGTCCCCGGCGATCAGCGCGAAGCGGGCGCCGGAGCGGTCTGCGGACTTCATGGCGTTCTTGATGCTCTTGACGCCGAAGGCGAGGTCAGTGGCGACGCCGGCCCGGCGCAGCTCGACCACCTTGGCGAAGAGCACGTTCTTGGCCTCCTCGCCGAGCGCGACGGCGTAGACGGCGGTGGCGGAGGGCAGGTCGAGGACGATGCCCTCGGCCTCCATCGCGAGGTAGGTGCGGTCCACGCCGAGGGCCCAGCCGACGGAGGGCAGCGCCGGTCCGCCGATCATCTCGGAGAGGCCGTCGTAGCGGCCGCCGCCGCCGACCGCGGACTGCGCGCCGAGGCCGTTGTGCACGAACTCGAAGGTGGTGCGGGTGTAGTAGTCCAGCCCGCGGACCAGCTTGGGGTCGTCGGTGAAGGCCACGCCGTTGGCGGTGAGCAGCGCGCGGACCTGCTCGTCGTACGCCTTGCAGTCCTCGCAGAGGAAGTCCCGCAGCATCGGCGCGCCGGTGAGCTGGGCCTGGACGGACTCGCGCTTGTCGTCGAGGACGCGCAGCGGGTTGATCTCCGCGCGGCGGCGGGTGTCCTCCTCGAGGTCGAGGCCGGCCAGGAACTCGATCAGGGCGGCGCGGTAGATCGGGCGGCACTGCTTGTCGCCGAGGCTGTTGAGCAGCAGCGTGTAGTCGCGCAGGCCCAGCGAGCGGAAGGCGTCGTCGGCCAGGATGATCAGCTCGGCGTCCAGCGCCGGGTCCTCCGCGCCGATCGCCTCGGCGCCGACCTGGGCGAACTGGCGGTAGCGGCCGGCCTGCGGGCGCTCGTAGCGGTAGTAGGAGCCGGAGTACCAGAGCTTGACCGGCAGGTTGCCGAGCTTGTGCAGGTTGGCCTGGAGCGCGGCGCGCAGCACCGAGGCGGTGCCCTCGGGGCGCAGCGCGAGGTCCTCCTTGCCGCGCTGCGTCAGCGAGAACATCTCCTTGGTGACGATGTCGGTGGACTCGCCGACACCGCGGGAGAAGAGCTTGACGTCCTCGAAGACCGGGGTCTCGATGTAGCCGTAGCCGGCGCGGCGGGCCGGCGCGGCCAGGCGCTCGCGGATCGCCAGGTAGGTCGCGGAGCTGGGCGGCAGCAGGTCGTAGGTGCCCTTGGGGGCGCTGAAGGTGCTCAACGTCGTCTTCCGTCACATTCCTCGTCGCGGGAAGGCTGTGCTCCCGGCGGAGCCGGCGCCCACCGCCGCCTGCTGGAGGTAGGGGTTGGTGGCGCGCTCACGGCCGATGGTGGTCTGGGCGCCGTGGCCGGAGAGGACCACGGTCGCGTCGTCGAGGGGCAGGCACACCCGGGCCAGCGAGTCCATGATCGCCGTGCTGTCGCCGCCGGGGAGGTCCGTGCGCCCGATGGAGCCGGCGAACAGCAGGTCGCCCGAGAACAGCACCGGCGGGATGTCGTCGGCGGAGGGCGTCCGGAAGGTCACCGACCCCCTGGTATGGCCGGGCGCGTGGTCGACGGTGAGCTCCAGGCCGGCCAGCTCCAGGACGGCGCAGTCCTTCAGCTCGCGGACGTCGTCCGGCTCGCCGACGGTGATCGAGCCCATGATCTGCTGCCCGAGCGAGCGGCCCAGGCCGCGGGCCGGGTCGGCCATCATGTAGCGGTCCTCGGGGTGGATCCAGGCCGGTACGCCGCGGGCGCCGCAGACCGGGACCACGGAGGCGATGTGGTCGATGTGCCCGTGCGTGAGCAGCACCGCGACGGGCTTCAGCCGGTGCTCGCGGATCAGCTCCTCGACGCCCTGCGCGGCCTCGTGGCCGGGGTCGACGATCACGCACTCCTCGCCGGCGGCCGGAGCGACCAGGTAGCAGTTGGTGCCCCAGGCTCCGGCGGGAAATCCGGCGACGAACACGCGATTCCTTACTCTCGGTCGGGTAGGCGGGGTCCGCGATGTCACCGCCTGGTCACACCGCAGCCTACCGGCGGCACGGCACCGGGAGCGAACCAGATAGGGGTGGCGCCGCCCGGGCGGTCCGGCCGGTTCTCATCTCCGCTTCATCTCGTACTGACGCACGATGTCCTTACACTTGGCCGCCGGTGGGTGCGATGATCCGCACCGGAACCCATGACCCGCTCATCAGCAGTAGGAGAGACGCTCGGTGGTCAGCAGCGAACAGCGGCGGCGGCAGCTCGCCCGGGAGAAGTACGAGCGGCAGATGGAGCGCCGTGCCGAGGCCGATCGCAAGCGCAAGCAGCGCAACGTCCTGGTCGGTTCGGTGACCGCGGTCGTGGTGCTGGCGGCCGGCGGCGCCTGGGCCGGCGGGCTCTTCGACTCGTCCAAGAAGTCCGGCGCCCAGGCGGCGCCGACGGCGGCGGCCACCCCGACCGCGACGGCCGCGCCGGTCAAGGGCTGCAACGCGCCCGCCGCCGGGCAGCCGAACGGCAAGCAGTTCAAGGCCGAGCCGGCGATGTCGATCGACACCAAGGCGAACTACACCATGTCGCTGGACACCAGCTGCGGCAAGGTCACCATCTCGCTGGACGCCGCCAAGGCGCCGCACACCGTGAACTCGTTCGTCTACCTGGCCGGCCAGCAGTACTTCGACCACACGAAGTGCCACCGCCTCACCACCGAGGGCATCTACGTCCTGCAGTGCGGCGACCCGACCGGCACCGGTTCGGGCGGCCCGGGCTACCAGTTCGCCGACGAGAACCTGAGCGGCGCGACCTACCCGGCGGGCACCGTCGCGATGGCCAACGCGGGCGCGGGCACCAACGGCAGCCAGTTCTTCCTGGTCTACAAGGACACCCAGCTCCCCCCGAACTACACCCCGTTCGGGAAGATCACCGGCGGCCTGGACGTGCTGCAGAACATCGCGGGCGGCGGCGTCCAGGGCGGCACCGGCGACGGCGCCCCGAACGCCAACGTCGTGCTCAACTCGGTCACCACGGCCAAGGGTTGATCCGTCCGGCCAGTGCGCCCCGGGCCGCCGGCCGCGGCCCGGGGCGCAGCACGCCGGAAATCGACCGGCCCGGATGCGGACAGCACCGACGCTGGTCGCCTATGTTGCTGTTGTATAGGGTGCCCTGACCGTCGGCCGTCACCCTCGGCAGCTCTCGGCGGTGTGGACGGCGGACTCGAGTCCGCCGCGAATTCAACTGTGGACGACGTACCCCGCACCGCCGGCGCGGTCGGGACGTCATGTGGAGGAGGCGCTGTGAGCAGCGACCCGTGGGGCCGTGTCGACGAGCAGGGGACCGTGTACGTCAGGACGGCCGAGGGCGAACGCGTCGTCGGCTCCTGGCAGGCGGGCTCCCCGGAGGAGGCCCTCGCCTACTTCGAGCGCAAGTACCAGGGTCTGGAGGCCGAGATCGGCCTGCTGGAGCACCGGGTCCGCAAGACCGACCTGGCCGCCAAGGAGGCCCAGGTCGCCCTGGACCACCTGCGGGCGCAGGTGACCGAGGCGCACGCCGTCGGCGACCTGGACGCGCTCGCCAAGCGCCTCGACACGCTGGCCGGCGAGATCGAGAGCCGGCAGACCGAGCGCCGGGCCGCCCGGGCCAAGGCCCAGGAGGAGACCCGCGCCGCCAAGGAGGCGCTCGTCGCCGAGGCCGAGCAGCTCGCCGAGTCGACCCAGTGGCGGGAGGCCGGCGACCGGCTGCGCGCCCTGGTGGACACCTGGAAGGGCCTGCCGCGCCTGGACCGCAAGAGCGACGACGAGCTCTGGCACCGGTTCTCGCACGCCCGCTCGGTGTTCTCCAAGCACCGCAAGTCGCACTTCGCGGCGCTCGACAACGAGCGGGAGCACGCCCGGGAGACCAAGGAGAAGCTGGTCGCCGAGGCCGAGGCGCTGTCCGGCTCCACCGAGTGGGGCGACACCGCGGCCCGCTACCGCGACCTGATGGCGCAGTGGAAGGCCGCCGGCCGGGCGCAGCGGGACGCGGAGGAGGAGCTCTGGGCGCGGTTCCGCGGCGCGCAGGACGTCTTCTTCCAGGCCCGGTCCGCCGCGTTCAGCGAGCGGGACGCCGAGCAGGGCGAGAACCAGAAGCTCAAGGAGGCCCTGCTGGTCGAGGCCGAGGCGATCCTGCCGGTCACCGACCTGCGGGCCGCCAAGGCGGCGCTGCGCGGCGTCAACGAGCGGTGGGAGGCCATCGGCCACGTGCCGCGTGCCGCGCGCGGCCAGCTGGACGGCCGGCTGAACGCCGTCGAGCGGGCGGTTCGCGAGGCCGAGGAGGCCGAGTGGCAGCGCACCAACCCGGAGGCCAAGGCCCGTGCGGCCGGCATGACCGGGCTGCTCCAGCAGGCCGTGGACAAGCTCCGCGCCGATCTGGAGAAGGCCCGCACCGCCGGCAACGCCGGCAAGGTCGCCAAGCTGGAGAACGAGCTGGCCGGCCGTGAGGCGCTGCTGGAGCAGGCCCAGAAGAGCCTGCAGGAGTTCAGCGGCTGACGCGGCGCGCCGCGCCGTACGGACCCGGGGCCCCCTCGCACGTCGAGGGGGCCCCGCCGCGTGTGGCGGGGCCCCTCGGCGCGCGGCTACTTCTTGGCCGAGGTGACGCGGTAGACGTCGTACACGCCCTCGACGCCGCGGACGGCCTTCAGGACGTGGCCGAGGTGCTTCGGGTCGCCCATCTCGAAGGTGAAGCGGCTCATCGCCACCCGGTCGCGCGAGGTCTGCACCGCCGCGGACAGGATGTTGACGTGCTGGTCGGACAGGACCCGGGTGACGTCGGACAGCAGCCGGGAGCGGTCCAGTGCCTCCACCTGGATGGCGACCAGGAAGACCGAGGACTGGGTGGCCGCCCACTCGACCTCGATCATCCGCTCCGGCTGGTGCGACAGCGCCTCGACGTTGACGCAGTCCGAGCGGTGGATGGAGACCCCGTTGCCGCGGGTCACGAAGCCGACGATCGGGTCGCCGGGCACCGGGGTGCAGCACCGCGACAGCTTGACCCAGAGGTCCTCGACGCCCTTGACGATCACACCCGGGTCGCCCTTGGCGCGGCGGCGCAGCGAGCGGCTCTGGTGGGTCGGGGTGGCCGTCTCGGCGAGGTCCTCGGTGGCGCCCTCCTCGCCGCCGAGCGCCTGCACCAGCTTCTGCACGATGGACTGCGCCGCGACGTGGCCCTCGCCGATCGCGGCGTAGAGCGAGGAGATGTCGGGGTAGCGCATCTCGTGCGCGAGGGTGACCAGCGAGTCGCCGGTGAGGATGCGCTGGATCGGCAGGCCCTGCTTGCGCATCGCCCGGGCGATGGCCTCCTTGCCCTGCTCGATCGCCTCCTCGCGGCGCTCCTTGGAGAACCAGGCGCGGATCTTGTTGCGGGCGCGCGGCGACTTGACGAAGGTCAGCCAGTCCCGGGAGGGGCCGGCGTTCTCCGCCTTGGAGGTGAAGACCTCCACGGTGTCGCCGTTCTCCAGCTCCGACTCCAGCGGCACCAGGCGGCCGTTGACCCGGGCGCCGATGCAGCGGTAGCCGACCTCGGTGTGCACCGCGAAGGCGAAGTCCACCGGGGTGGCCTTCGCGGGCAGCGCTATCACGTCGCCCTTGGGGGTGAAGACGAAGACCTCGTTGCTGGAGAGGTCGAAGCGCAGCGACTCCAGGAACTCGCTCGGGTCCTCGGTCTCCTTCTGCCAGTCGAGCAGCTGGCGCAGCCAGGCCATCTCGTTGACCGCGTCGGCCTTGTCGTGCTTCCGCGCGGAGGCCGGGGTGTCGGTGCGGACCTTGGAGGTGCCGGCCACCGCCCGCTGCTTGTACTTCCAGTGCGCGGCGATGCCGTACTCGGCGCGGCGGTGCATGTCGAAGGTGCGGATCTGCAGTTCGACCGGCTTGCCGCCGGGACCGATGACCGTCGTGTGCAGCGACTGGTACATGTTGAACTTGGGCATCGCGATGTAGTCCTTGAACCGCCCCGGCACCGGGTTCCACCGTGCGTGGATGGTGCCCAGCGCCGCGTAGCAGTCGCGGACGGTGTCGACGAGGACCCGGATGCCCACCAGGTCGTAGATCTCCGCGAAGTCGCGGCCCCGCACGATCATCTTCTGGTAGACCGAGTAGTAGTGCTTCGGCCGGCCGGTGGTCTGGGCGGTGATCCGCGCGCCGCGCAGGTCGCCCTGGACCTGGTCGATGACGGTCGCGAGGTACTCGTCCCGCTTGGGGGCGCGCTCGGCGACCAGGCGCACGATCTCGTCGTACATCTTGGGGTAGAGGATCGCGAAGGCGAGGTCCTCCAGCTCCCACTTGATGGTGTTCATGCCCAGCCGGTGCGCCAGCGGGGCGTAGATCTCCAGCGTCTCGCGGGCCTTCTTCTCCTGCTTCTCCCGCTTGAGGTAGCGCATGGTGCGCATGTTGTGCAGGCGGTCGGCCAGCTTGATGACCAGCACCCGCGGGTCCTTGGCCATCGCGACGACCATCTTGCGCACGGTCTCGGCCTGCGCGGCCTCGCCGAACTTGACCCGGTCCAGCTTGGTCACGCCGTCGACCAGCAGCGCCACCGAGTCGCCGAAGTCGCGGCGCAGCGTCTCCAGCCCGTAGTCGGTGTCCTCGACGGTGTCGTGGAGCAGCCCCGCCATCAGGGTGGGGGCGTCCATGCCGAGCTCGGCAAGGATGGTGGCCACGGCCAGCGGATGGGTGATGTACGGGTCGCCGCTCTTGCGCTTCTGCCCGCGGTGCCACTTCTCGGCGACCGCGTAGGCCCGCTCGATGTCCTTGAGCAGGACGGGGTCGGCCTTCGGGTCCTGCGCCCGGATCGTCCGGAACAGCGGCTCCAGGACGGGGTTCACGGCCGTACTGCGCTGGCCGCCGAGCCGGGCAAGGCGGGCGCGCATGCCGCCGGGCGAGGGGCGGTGGACCGACGGCGACGGCGCCGGCCGTGCCGGGGAGGATCCGGAGGGCGTCGGGCGGCTCTCGGGACCTGCGGCCTCTGCCGTGGGCACAACCTCGTCGGGCAAGGACACTCCTCGGGGGCGCGGGGCCGTTCCCCTCGGACGGGCGGTCGCGCCATCGGTCGCACCCGCCGGTCGCACAACCGGGAGGGGATGAATCTTCATGGTACCGAGAGTGCGGCCCGGCTGGTCGGCCGCCCGGCGGGCGACCGGCGCACACGGCCGCGGGCGGCGGCCGGAG
>NZ_JBHWBW010000169.1:0-14704 GCF_042735675.1 Kitasatospora sp. NPDC059571 | reverse complement strand
CCCTTCCTCCGCTTCCGCTTCCGGGTCGTCCCCGGCGCCGTCCTCCCCCGCGGCGTCGCCCGCCGGTTCGGCGCCGGGCGGCGCCCCGTCCGCCTCCGGCCCGGCCGTGCCCGCCGCCTCGGTGGCCGCCCTGCAGGCGGCGCTGGCCGCCGAGCACGCCGCCGTCTACGGCTACGGCGTGGTCGGCGCCCGGATGCCGGCCGGCCCCCGGCGGGAGGACGCCCGCGCGGCCTACACCGCGCACCAGGCCCGCCGGGACGCCCTGGAGCGGCTGGTCGGCGGGGCCCGGGCTACCCCGGCCCCCCCCGCGGCCGGGTATCGGCTGCCGTTCGCGGTGAACGACGACGCCGCCGCCGGGCGCCTCGCCGCCCACCTGGAGACCCGGCTCACCGCGGTCTACGCCGACGCCGTGGCCGGCACCACCGGGCCGCTGCGGCAGACCGCCGCCGCCGCCCTGCGCGAGACCGCGCTGCGGGCCGCCCACTGGGGCGCCGCCCTGCCCGCGCTGCCCGGCCTGCCGGACGACGCCACCGCCTCCGGCGGAGCGTCGGCGGCCGCCGCGGCGTCCCCCTCACCGAGCGCCTGACCAGGCTCTTCCCCGCCATGGCCGACAATGGGCGGGCGGCACCACCGGGGGCCACCGACCGAGAGGCCAGCATGTCGGCACTGCCAGGGCAGCAGATCACCGTTCCGGCGCGCCTCGCGGACACCGTCCAGGCCCACGAGGGCGAGGCCGGCCGGGCCTGGCTGGCCGCCCTGCCGGCACTGGTCGCCACCTACCTGGACCGCTGGGGGCTGACCCTGGAGCGGATCGGCGACCCGGGCGGCCTGACCAGCCTGGTCGGCTACGTGCACCGCGACGACGACCTCTCCCCCGCCGTGCTCAAGGCCGGGCTGCTCACCCCGGAGACCGCGCTGGAGCACGAGGCGCTGCGGCACTGGGCGGGCCGGGGGGCCGTACTGCTGGTCGACGCCGACCCGGCCGCCGGCGTCCTGCTGCTGGAGCGCCTGCACGGCGACATCCCGCTGCTCTCGCTCGCCGAGGCCAAGGCGATGCTGGAGGCGGTCAGCCTGCTGCGCCGGCTCTGGGTGCCACCCGCCGAGGGGCATCCGTTCCGGCTGGTGCGCGACCACGCGGCCGCACTGTCCGACCTGGTGCGCGAGCGGCGCTCGCTGCCGGGCGCGCAGGACGCCCTCCCGCTGGTCGACGAGGCCCTGGAGGCGGCCGCCGCGCTGACCGTCTCGGAGCCCGAACGGCTGCTGCTGCACGGCGACTTCCACCACGGGAACGTGCTCGCCGCGGACCGCTCCCCGTGGCTGGCGATCGACCCGAAGCCGGTGGTCGGCGAACGGGCCTGGGACCTCGCACGGCTCGTCCAGGACCGGATGGACACCCTGGCCGGCTCGCCCGGTCAGCGCGCCGCCGTCCGGCGGCGGCTGAACTCGCTGGCCGACGCCCTGGAGGTGGACCGCGACCGGCTGCGCGGGTGGACGCTGTTCCGCACCGTGTCCGCGGGCCTGGACAGCCTGTCGGCCGGCGACCGCGACTCGGCCGAGCTCTACCTGGAGTTCGCCGCCTGGCTGTGAGAGCGGCGGCTCGGCGCCAGCGGCAGCCGGGCCCCCATCACCGCGTACGGGCGCGGGGTGTTGGGGAAGCGCACGGCCCGGGCGAGGTCCTGGTAACCGAGCGAGCGGTACAGCCGGCGGGCCGGGGTCTCCGCGTCGATCGCGGAGAGGATGCTGCGGGGCTGCCCCGAGCGCTCGCAGAGGCCGCGGATCAGGGCGCTGCCGAGACCGCGCCCCTGGTAGCCGGGCAGCACGTGCAGCTCGGTGACGGCGAAGACGTCGTCCAGCCAGCCCCCGTGGCCGCCCGCCTCCAGGTACGGCTGGATGACCGTGGACCACCAGTGCTCGCGGGAGTTGGGCATGCCGTAGCCGAAGCCGACCAGCCGACCGGCGGCGAACGCACCCAGGGCGAGCACCCCCGGCTGCTGGGCGTGCCGCCCGACGATGTGCAGCCGCACCGCCACCTCTTCGGGCGTCAGCCCGAACGCCTCCGCCTGGACGTCGAGCGCGAACGGCGCCCAGGCGGCCAGGTCGATGACCTCGATCGTCACCTCGGTGAGCTGCTCCATGACCGGGAATGTACTCCTTCCCCGGGCCGCGGGTGATCGGAGCCGGTGCATCCGCGGGCGACCGGCCCGCGGCGGCTCAGAACAGCACGCTCATGAAGGCGCCGACCTCGCGGAAGCCGACCCGGCGGTAGGCGGCGCGGGCGCGCAGATTGAAGTCGTTGACGTAGAGCGAGACCACCGGGGCGACCTCGCGCAGCGCGATGTCGAGGACGGCGGCCATCCCCGTCTCGGAGAGGCCCTTGCCGCGGTGCTCGGGGGCGACCCAGACGCCCTGGATCTGGCAGGCGCCCTCGGTGACGGCCCCGATCTCGGCCTTGAAGACCACCGAGCCGTCCTCGCCGAACCGGGCGAAGGAGCGTCCGCCGGAGACGAGTTCGGCCACCCGGGCCTGGTAGAGCAGCCCGCCGTCGCCGGCCAGCGGCGAGATGCCGACCTCCTCGGTGAACATCGCCACGCAGGCGGGCATCACGGCCTCGATCTCGTCCCGCCGCACCCGGCGGACCAGCGGATCGGGGGCGATCTCCGCGGAGGGCGCGGTCGCGGCCATCAGCGGCTGGTGGCCGCGGACCTCGCGGGCCGGGCCCCAGTTGCGCTCCAGCAGCGCCCAGAGCGCGGCGGTGGGACCGGCCGGGCCCACGATCGAGGAGCAGCGGCGCCCCTGCCGGCGGGCCCGTTCGGCGAACGCGCGGACCGCCTCGGGCCCGGCGTCGACCAGAACGAGGTTGGCGCCGGCGTAGCAGAGCGACTGCAGCTGCCCGTCCTCGTCGAACCAGCCCCACATCTCGCCACCGAGGCGCCAGGGGTCGAGGCCGACCGCCTCGACGCGGGTCGCGACGAAGGAGTTGGCCACCGGGTCGCGGTGCAGCACCGCGAGCGCGTCGTCGAGATCCGGGGCGTCGAGCACCCGGGTCGACGCCAGGGCACGCGCCACCTGGAAGGGGCCGGGGAGCATCACACCTCGATCGAGCACGGGCACCTCACTTGGGGGACTTGGCCGCACCCTACTCCCCACTCGGCTGCGGCCCGGACCGCGGGGGCCGTCCGTACACCCCTCGATCGAGGGGGCGGACGGCCACCGGCCCGGAGTTCTGGGACTACTCGGCGGCGACGACCACCGGGGCGCCGGACTCGACGCCGGCCTCCTGCATCTGCTCGGCGAGCTTGAGCGCCTCCTCGATGAGGGTCTCGACGATCTTCGACTCGGGCACGGTCTTGATCACCTCGCCCTTCACGAAGATCTGGCCCTTGCCGTTGCCGGAGGCGACGCCGAGGTCGGCCTCGCGGGCCTCGCCCGGGCCGTTCACGACGCAGCCCATGACGGCGACGCGCAGCGGCACCTCCATGCCCTCCAGGCCGGCGGTGACCTCCTCGGCGAGCTTGTAGACGTCGACCTGGGCGCGGCCGCAGGAGGGGCAGGAGACGATCTCCAGGCCGCGCTGGCGCAGGCCGAGGGACTCCAGGATCTGGTTGCCGACCTTGATCTCCTCGGCCGGCGGCGCGGAGAGCGAGACCCGGATGGTGTCGCCGATGCCCTCGGCGAGCAGCGCGCCGAAGGCGACCGCGGACTTGATGGTGCCCTGGAACGCCGGGCCGGCCTCGGTGACGCCGAGGTGCAGCGGGTAGTCGCAGGCGGCCGCGAGCTGGCGGTAGGCGTTGATCATCACGACCGGGTCGTTGTGCTTGACCGAGATCTTGATGTCGCGGAAGTCGTGCTCCTCGAACAGCGAGCACTCCCAGAGCGCGGACTCCACCAGCGCCTCGGGGGTGGCCCGGCCGTACTTCTCCAGCAGGCGCTTGTCGAGCGAGCCGGCGTTGACGCCGATCCGGATCGGCACGCCGGCCGCCGAGGCGGCCTTGGCGATCTCGCCGACCTTGTCGTCGAAGGCCTTGATGTTGCCCGGGTTGACCCGGACGGCGGCGCAGCCGGCGTCGATCGCGGCGAACACGTACTTCGGCTGGAAGTGGATGTCGGCGATCACCGGGATCTGCGACTTCTTCGCGATGATCGGCAGCGCGTCGGCGTCGTCCTGCGAGGGGACGGCGACCCGGACGATCTGGCACCCGGACGCGGTGAGCTCCGCGATCTGCTGGAGGGTGGCGTTGACGTCGGAGGTCAGCGTGGTGGTCATCGACTGGACCGAGACGGGGGCGTCGCCGCCGACCGGGACGTTGCCGACCATGATCTGACGCGAGTAGCGGCGCTTGGCGAGCGGCTTGAGCGGCAGGGACGGAATACCGAGCGAGATCGCGGTCATGTGCGCAGGTGTTCCTCTGGGTGACGTCGATGGGCCGGCGTGGGGGCACCGCCCGGCCGAAGGCGCGGGGATGCTCTGGCAAGGCCGGGCGCGTCGATGAGGACACGCCCGGCCACCACGGTACGCCACGGCCCCGCGCCCGAGCACATCCGCCCGCGGGCCCCGGGAGGACGGGCGTGTCCCTAGTTGAGCTTGATCGGGTTGACGACGTCCGCGGCCATCACGAGGGCGGTGAAGCAGATGAAGACGCCGGCCACCACGTACGCCAGCGGCATCAGCTTGGCGACGTCGAACGGGCCGGGGTCGGGCCGCTTCATCAGGCCGGCCGCCTTGCGGCGGATCGACTCCCAGACGGCGCCGGCGATGTGGCCGCCGTCCAGCGGGAGCAGCGGCAGCATGTTGAACAGGAACAGCGACAGGTTGATGCCGGCCAGCAGCTGGACCATGAAGGCGAGCTGCTGGGTGGCCGGGATGTCCATCGCGAACACGTCGCCGCCCAGCCGGGCCGCGCCGACCATGCCCACCGGGTCGTCGGCGGAGCGGGGCTTGCCGTCGAAGACCGCGTGCCAGAGGTCGGGGATCTTGCCGGGCAGCGCCACCAGCGAGGAGACGCCGTGCTCGGCCATGGAGTACATCTCGTCGGTGCTCTGGCCGAAGCTCAGCCGGACGACGCCGGTGGCCGGGGTGAAGCCGAGGAAGCCGGCGGTGACCGGGTCGCCCTTGACGGGGTTGCCGTCCTTGTCGACCGGCCGGACGGTGTTGCTGGTGATCGCCGCGTTCAGGGTGAGCCGCTGCCCGCCCCGCTCGACCACGATCGGCACCTGCTTGCCCGGCACCTTGCGGATGTCGGCCTGGAGCTGCTTGTAGTCGGTGATCGGGTCGCCGTCGAAGGAGACGAACCGGTCGCCGGGCTTGAGGCCGGCGAGGTTGGCCGGGGAGGGCGTCGCGCCGGCCGGGCAGGTGTCGGTCGGCTGGCCGGCCTTCACCACGCACTGGCTGACGGTGGAGACCACCGGGACGGACTTCTGCACGCCCATGCCCATGAACAGGGCCAGGAACAGCGCCACCGACAGGATGAGGTTCATGAACGGCCCGGCGAACATCACGATCACCCGCTGCCAGGGCTTGCGGGTGTAGAAGAGCCGGTGCTCGTCGCCGGGCTGGAGCTCCTCGTAGGAGGCCTCCCGGGCGTCCTCGATCATGGTGCGCCAGGGCGAGCTGCTGCGCTTGGCTATCCGGCCGTCCTCGCCGGGCGGGAACATGCCGATCATCCGGATGTAGCCGCCCAGCGGGATCGCCTTGAAGCCGTACTCGGTCTCGCCCTTCTTGCGGGACCAGACGGTCGGGCCGAAGCCCACCATGTACTGGGGCACGCGGATCTTGAACAGCTTGGCCGTGGAGAGGTGGCCCAGCTCGTGCCAGGCGATCGAGAACAGCAGCCCGACCACGAAGATCAGGATGCCGAGCACCCACATCAGGTTGTTCACTGCCCGTCCTTTGCCGCCGTGCCGCTCCGACCGCCGTCCGTCCCGGTCATCCCGCAGCCAGCTCGCGGGCCCGGGCGCGGGCCCAGTCCTCCGCCTGCAGGACGTCCGCGACCGTGAGCGAAGTTCCCGAAGCCGGGGTCCCGTGCTCGGCGACCACCTTCGCCACAGTGTCCACGATTCCGGTGAAGGGCAGCCGCCCGTTCAGGAAGGCCTCCACACACTCCTCATTCGCGGCGTTGAAGACGGCCGGCGCGGTGCCGCCGAGGGTGCCGACCTCGCGGGCCAGCGCGACGGCGGGGAAGGCCTCGTCGTCCAGCGGGAAGAACTCCCAGGTCGCGGCCTTGGTCCAGTCGCAGCCGGGCGCCGCGTCGGGCACCCGCTCGGGCCAGCCGAGGCCGAGCGCGATCGGCATCCGCATGTCCGGCGGGCTGGCCTGGGCGAGCGTGGAGCCGTCGGTGAACTCCACCATCGAGTGGACGACGGACTGCGGATGGACCACGACCTCGATCCGGTCGAACGGCACGTCGTACAGCAGGTGCGCCTCGATCACCTCCAGGCCCTTGTTCACCAGGGTGGCCGAGTTGATGGTCACCACCGGGCCCATCGCCCAGGTCGGGTGGGCGAGCGCGTCCGACGGGGTCACCCCGGCCAGCTGCTCACGGGTGCGGCCGCGGAACGGGCCACCGCTCGCGGTCACCACCAGCTTGCGGACCTCGGCGCGGGTGCCGCCGGCCAGGGCCTGGAACAGCGCGGCGTGCTCGGAGTCGACCGGCACGATCTGGCCGGGCTGCGCGACCGCCTTCACCAGCGGCCCGCCGACGATCAGCGACTCCTTGTTGGCGAGCACCAGCACCCGGCCGGCCTCCAGGGCGGCGAGCGTCGGGCGCAGGCCGATCGAGCCGGTGATGCCGTTGAGCACCGAGTGGCACTCCAGCGCGGCGAGCTCGGTGGCCGCGTCCGGCCCGGCCACGATCCGCGGCAGCGGGCGCCCGGCCGCACCGGCCGCCAGCGCCTCGCGCAGCGCCGGCACGGCGTCCTCGCGGGCCACCGCCACGGTGTGCACGCCCAGGCGCAGCGCCTGCTCGGCGAGCAGCTCCACGCGCCCGCCGTTGGCGGACAGGGCGACCACCCGGAACCGGTCGGGGTTGCGCAGCACCACGTCGATCGCCTGGGTGCCGATGGATCCGGTCGAGCCGAGGATCACCAGCTCCCTCGGGCCGTCCGGGTCCTGGACCGTCGGGGTGAAGCGGAGCTGGGGGTGGGCGAGCGAGTTCATGCGCCCATTGTGTCGTGCCGCGGCGGCGGTCCGGCGCGGGAGCGCCCTACGACCAGGCCCAGATCTTGCCGACCGCCTTCCCGTCGGCGCCGACGTCCCACTCGAAGGCCCCGGCGACGCCTCGCAGCGAGGCGAACTCGGGTGAGTCGCTGCTGTAGACGATGGTGCCGCGCCAGCTGGTGCCGCCGTCCTCGGTGAACCGCCCGACGCCGCCGCCCTGCCAGGAGGCGTGCGCGCCGGTCGGGCTCATGATGACGCCCTGGCCCTCGCCGTACAGCGTGCCGTCGGGGCGCAGCCGGCCGGTGTAGGTGCCGACGTCGTTGACGGTGACGCCGCAGAGCGTCCCGGTGCCCTGGAAGGCGCTCTCCACGACGGGCGGCAGCCCGTGGTCGGAGCGGATCACCCGTTGGTTGGTGACCTGTGCCTGTTCCTCTCCGATGAGGTCGCCGAGCATGACCGACCTCCCTTCCTCTCCTTGCCTTCCGGACTACGCCGCGCTCCGGACGGTGTCAAGGCAGGCGGACGCCCCGCCACCGGGGGCCGGTGACGGGGCGTCGGACGCGCGGGGGGGTCAGAGGTCGAGGCCGGTGAGGACCAGGACCTTCTCGAAGGTGAAGTCGTCCATGGCGTACTTGACGCCCTCGCGGCCGACGCCGGAGTCCTTGACGCCGCCGTACGGCATCTGGTCGGCGCGGTAGGACGGCGCGTCACCGATGATCACGCCGCCGACCTCCAGCTCGCGGTGGGCGCGGAAGGCGGTCTGCACGTCGTGGGTGAAGACACCGGCCTGGAGGCCGAAGGCGGAGTCGTTGACGGCGGCGAAGGCCTCGTCGGTGGAGTCCACCTTGTGCAGCGACAGCACCGGGCCGAAGACCTCGGCGGTGGCCAGGATGGC
This sequence comes from Kitasatospora sp. NPDC059571, assembly GCF_042735675.1. Lineage (NCBI taxonomy): Bacteria > Bacillati > Actinomycetota > Actinomycetes > Kitasatosporales > Streptomycetaceae > Kitasatospora > Kitasatospora sp. NPDC059571. The sequence continues at coordinate 6,656 of NZ_JBHWBW010000169.1, read as the reverse complement.
GTCGGCGGGCAGGTCGGCGAGGACGGTCGGCGCGTACGTCGCGCCCTCGCGGGTGCCGCCGGTGAGCACCTTGGCGCCCTTGGCGACCGCGTCGTCCACCCAGGACTCGACGCGCTTGGCGGCGTTCTCGTCCACCAGCGGGCCGACGTCGACGCTGTCGTCCGACGGGTCGCCGGTGACCTGCGCCTGCACCTTGGCGACGACCTTCTCCACCAGCGCGTCGTAGACCGTGGCGTCGGCGATGACCCGCTGCACCGAGATGCAGGACTGGCCGCCCTGGTAGTTGGAGAACATCGCGATCCGGGTCGCGGCCCAGTCGAGGTCGGCCTCGGAGCTCCAGTCGGCGAGGACCACGGCGGCGGCGTTGCCGCCGAGCTCCAGGGTGACGTGCTTGCGCGGCACCGAGTCCATGATCTGGTAGCCGACCTTGTCCGAGCCGGTGAAGGAGATCACCGGCAGGCGCTTGTCCTGCACCAGGGCCGGCATCTTCTCGTTCGGCACCGGCAGGACGCTCCAGGAGCCGGCCGGCAGGTCGGTCTCGGCGAGGATCTCGCCGAGCACCAGGGCGGAGAGCGGGGTGGCCGGGGCGGGCTTGAGGATGATCGGGGCACCGACGGCGATCGCCGGGGCGACCTTGTGCGCGACCAGGTTCAGCGGGAAGTTGAACGGCGCGATGCCGAGCACGACGCCCTTGGGGAAGCGGCGCACCACCGCGAAGCGGCCGGCGCCGCCCGGGTCGGTGTCCAGGCGCATGGTCTCGCCGTTGGTGCGGCGGGCCTCCTCGGCGGCCCAGCGGAACACCGAGACGGCGCGGCCGACCTCGCCGCGGGCCCACTTGATCGGCTTGCCGTTCTCGGCGGTGATCAGGCGGGCGATCTCCTCGGTGCGCTCGGCGAGCCGCTTGGAGACGTGGTCCAGGGCGGCGGCCCGGACGTGCGCGGGGGTCGCGGCGAAGACCGGTGCGGCGGCGGTGGCGGCGGCGACCGCCTCCTCGACCTGCGCGTCGGTGGGGACGCTGACCTTGCCGACCAGGCTGCCGTCGTACGAGTGGCGGACCTCGAAGTCCGCGTCGCCGCTAGCGCGTCGGCCGGCCAGCCAGAACTCATGGGTGGTGGTCACGGTCGCACCGGCCCTTTCCTCGAATGGTGGATACCCGCAGCCCACGGTAGGGCGGCCGGGAGGCCAACCGGATTGGACGAGGTGGAGTGGTCGGCCGGTCGACCCCTCCAGGGTGTCCAGCGATTAGTCCTCGCCGGCCCGCAGCGCCAGCCAGAGCTCCATCCGGACGTCGGTGTCGTCCAGGGACCGGCCCAGCAGCTCCTCCACCCGGCGCATCCGGTAGCGCAGGGTGTGCCGGTGCACGCCGAGGTCGGCGGCGGCGGCGTCCCACTGGCCGTGCCGGGACAGCCAGGCGCGCAGGCTCGCCACCAGGTCGCCGCGGGCGGTGCGGTCGTGCTCGCGCAGCGGGCGCAGCAGGCCCTCGGCGAACGCGGTCACCGCCTCCTCGCCGAGCAGCGGCAGCAGCGAGCCGGCGCCGACCTCCTCGTGGTCGACCGCGCGGCGCCCGCCGCGCAGCGCCACCGCGAGCGCCCGCTCGGCCTGCGCGTACGCGGCGCCGGCCTCCTCCAGGGCGGCCGGGGCGGACACCCCGAGGGCGAGGCCCTCGTGCTCCTCGACCGCGCCGAGGCAGGCGCGGTGCGCGGCGCCGTTGTCGACGGCGAGCACCAGCAGCCGCGGCCCGTGCGGGCCGTCCTCGCGGGAGACCAGCAGCCGCTCGCCGACCCGGCCGCCGGCCTGCTCGGCCCGGTCGCCGAGCTCGCTCAGCGCCTCGGCGGCCTCCGGGCCGGCGCCCGCGCCGGCCACCAGCACCCGGGCGGTGCCCTCCGGCAGGCCGCCGAACAGGCCCGCGGAGACCTGGCGGGCGGTGGCCACCTCGCCGGCCAGCACCATGTGCAGCAGCGCCGCGCCCATCCGCTCCTCGGCCTGGCGCAGCTCGCGGGAGCGTTCCAGGGTGAGCGTCAGCAGCGCGACGGCCGCGTTCAGCACGTACCGCTCGGTGGGGGTGATCCGGTCCTCGGTGCCGACCGCGAGGAAGCCGCGCGGGCGGCGGTCGGCGCCGAGCGACTGGACGACCACGTAGTCCTCGTCGGCGGTGTCGATGCCCGGGGAGCGGCCCTGCAGGGCGGCGCTGGAGGGCGCCGGGCGGCGGCGCAGCCGGTCCACCTCGGCGGCCAGGCGGCCGGCCCGGCGGGCGGCCCAGTCGGGGGCGACCGCGGAGAGCGCGCCGGAGCCGTCGTACAGCGCGGCCCAGCCGCCGAGGCGGGCGGCGAGCCGGCGGACGATCGCGGTGGTGCCGTCCTTGCCGAGGGCGGCCCGGGTCAGCTCCTCCTGCGCCTCGAAGCTGGTGGTGACCGCCTCGTACTGCTCGGCGGCGAGCGCGGCGGAGACCGTCTTGGAGATCGCGATGAACGGGGTCGCCTCCGGCACCCGCAGCAGCGGCAGGCCGCGCTGGGCGGCGGCGTCGACCAGGGCCTGCGGCACCTCGGTGTGCGACAGCCCGACGCCGAGCCCGAGACCGACCACGCCCGCGTCGGCGAGCCGGTGGACGTACGCCTGCAGCCGGGAGGCGCTCTTGCCGAGCTTGATGCCGGTGGTCAGGAGCAGCTCGCCGCCCTCGAGGAAGGGGGTCGGGTCGTCGAGTTCGCTGGTGTGCACCCAGCGGACCGGCCGCTCCAGGTGGTCAGCGCCGGCCAGCACGGTGAGGTGGAGCGCGGTGTTGCGGACGACGGAGGCGAGTGTGGGGGGCATGGCACCTTCGCTGGTTCGTCGGTCGCTCCGTTGCGACCCGGCGAGTGAGGGATACGGGGGCTTGACACCATTATGTACGCCCCGGCCAACCCGACGAACCGAATCCTCCGCCGCGGAGTCCGCCGCGAGGTCCGCCGCCCCGCGCCGGTCCGCGGCGGGCGGATCAGCCGCGCAGGTCCACCAGGACCGGCGGGACCTGCTCGCCGGCGGTGCTGGTCAGCGAGATCACCGCGTGCCCGCTGGGCAGCGCGTGCGCGAGCTCGGACGGCGACCAGCGGTGCCGCTCCACGTCGCGGGTGGTGACGCTCTCGGTCTGCGCGGTGGTGCCGGACAGCGCCTTGCGGAAGGCCCGGCCCGACCTGCGGACCAGGCCGCCGGAGGTGTCCGGGGTGTGGGTGACGGCCTTCTCGGTCACCAGGTGGGTGCCCCACGCCTCGGAGAACAGCCGGCCGTCCCACGGCGCGATCCCCGGGAACGCCATCCGGCAGCCGACCGCGCCGAACAGCGGCGCCCGCAGCGCCTCCGGCAGGTCGACCAGGGTGCGCAGCACCAGCAGCGCCCCGGCGTGGGCGCCGCGCAGCCGCTGCAGGCCGCGCACCAGCTGGCCGTCGATCGCGGCGGAGGCGTCGTCCAGGACCAGCCCGGCGAACAGCCCGCGGTCCCCGCGCGCCTCGGCCGCCTGCACGAACTGGGCCGCCAGCAGGCGCGACAGGACCCGGGCCACCTCGGGATGGCTGCGCTCGGGCAGCTTGATCCGGACCCGCAGCGGGTGCTCCAGGGCGCGCATGGCGAACGCCGGGAGGGCGTCCGGCCCGTCGGCGAACGCCCCGGCGAAGGCCGGCCGGTCGAGCAGCGCCAGCCGGTCGGCGAGCAGCGCCCCCGGGTCGTCCACCCGGCCCTGCTGCCGCTCGCGGTGGAGCAGGTCGGCCTCGTAGTGCGGGAGCTGCCCGGTCACGTGGAGGGCCTTGCGCAGCGCCGCCACCGCGTCGGGGTCGCCGCCGAGCAGGGCGCGCAGCTCGCGCACCCCCGGGTAGCGGCCGTAACCGGCCCGGTAGGGGCCGACGACCTGCTGGAGCGCGGTGCGGGAGCTCTCGGAGCGGGGCGCGAGCTCGTCCGGCAGCAGGGCGTCGGCCAGCCGGGCCGCCGCCTCGTCCGGGTTCTCGGCGGCGCCGTAGAGGTCGAGTCCGTACGGCGAGGCCGGGTCGCCGGGGGCGATCACCACGTCGTACCAGGCGTCCGGGCCGAGGTCGGCGTCGTCGGCGCCCACCACCACGGCGCAGGCCGTCCCGGCCAGTGCCTGCAGGCAGAGCGCCTCGGCGACCGGGCGGGCCAGCCGGGCGGTCTTGCCGGTGCCGGCCGGTCCGACCGCGAGCAGCGAGGTGCCGAGCAGCTGCGGGTCGAGGGCGAAGCCCGCGCTGCGGTGCGTGGCCGGGTTCTTGACCACGTCCTGGGCGGTGCCGAGCCGCACCTGACGGGTGAGCAGATCGTGGCGGGCCGAGCGGCCCGGCAGGTCGCGGGCCTCGGACGGGTGGGCGCAGGCGGCCGCGCCGCGCACCTCGACCTGCTCGGTGAAGGCCGGCAGCAGGTCGGGCTCGGCCACCACGGTCTCCCAGGCCCGGCGGATCCGCGCGTAGTCGACGTCACCGACCGGCTCCGCGTCCAGGCGCCGGGCGGCGAGCGGCGCCGCGGCCCGGACGTCCTCCCACGGGTCGGCGGGGCCCTGCCGGACCTCCGGCTCCTGCCCGGCCGGGGGCTGCTCGCGGGTGACGGTGCGGGCGAGGGCGGGCAACAGGTAGCGGCGGAACACCTCCGTCCAGCGGCCGAACCGGCCGAAGGTCCGGACGGCGGCGACCAGCACCACCACGTTGACCAGCAGTGCGACCAGGTCGCGCTGGCCGGCGGACAGATCCGCGCCGATGCCCAGCTGCCGCAGGAGGTACAGGCACAGGGCGCGCCCGTAGACGAAGGCCAGCCAGGCCACCACCAGGTTCAGCGCCGCGCGCAGCAGCAGCTGGCCGCCGGGCACGGCGGCGGCCTCGGAGCGCAGCGCGTCGTGCGGCCGGTGGCCGAGCCGGAAGACGCCGGGCGCGGCCTCCGGGCGGGGGTCGGCCGCCCAGGCCGCGAGATCGAAGGGGAGGTTGCGCTGCGGCGGGAGTGCGGTCGCCCGCTGCTCCTGCGCGGCCTGCCGCCCCTGTGTGCCGTCCAGTCCCATCCCCGGCCCCGCTCCCTGTCCCCACCACCGGCATTGCCATACCCATGCCGCCGGTCCGGCGACACACCCGCGCTCAATGTAGCGGGGCGGCGGCCTCCGGCAGCGGATCACCGCCGCTGGCCGGTGAGGACAATTCACACGGGCCACTTGCTACCGAGTGGCGCATGCCCGAGGCACGCGGCCGGTCGTAGCCTGCGAGGACCGCGCCTTTCGAGTTTGGAGAACCACAATGAGCGCTGCAACGCCGCTCCCGCAGGAGCGCCGCCTGGTCACCGCCATCCCCGGCCCGAAGTCGCAGGAGCTGCAGGCTCGCAAGCTCGGCGCGGTGGCCGCCGGTGTCGGCACGACCCTCCCGGTCTACGTCTCGCGCGCCGGCGGCGGCGTGCTGGAGGACGTGGACGGCAACAGCCTGATCGACTTCGGCTCCGGCATCGCCGTGACCAACGTCGGCAACAGCGCCGAGGCCGTCGTCGCGAAGGCGTCCGAGCAGCTGGCCGCCTTCACGCACACCTGTTTCATGGTGACCCCGTACGAGGGCTACGTGGCCGTCGCCGAGGAGCTCAACGAGCTGACCCCGGGCGACCACGACAAGCGCACGGCGCTGTTCAACTCGGGCGCCGAGGCGGTCGAGAACGCGGTGAAGATCGCCCGCGCCTACACCAAGCGCACCGCCGTCGTGGTGTTCGACCACGGCTACCACGGCCGCACCAACCTCACCATGGGCCTGACGGCGAAGAACATGCCGTACAAGCAGGGCTTCGGGCCGTTCGCGCCGGAGATCTACCGCGTGCCGGTCGCCTACCCGTACCGCTGGCTGACCGGCGCGGAGAACTGCGCCGCCGAGGCCGCCGCCCAGGCGATCGACATGATCAACAAGCAGATCGGCGCGGAGAACGTCGCCGCGATCATCATCGAGCCGATCCAGGGCGAGGGCGGCTTCATCGAGCCGGCCAAGGGCTTCCTCCCGGCCATCGTCGAGTACGCGAAGGCCAACGGCATCGTCTTCGTCGCCGACGAGATCCAGACCGGCTTCTGCCGCACCGGCCAGTGGTTCGCCTGCGAGGACGAGGGCATCGTCCCCGACCTGATCACCACCGCCAAGGGCATCGCCGGCGGTCTGCCGCTGGCCGCCGTCACCGGCCGCGCCGAGATCATGGACGCCGCGCACGCGGGCGGCCTGGGCGGCACCTACGGCGGCAACCCGGTGGCCTGCGCCGCCGCGCTCGGCTCGATCCAGACCATGAAGGAGCTGGACCTCAACGCCAAGGCGCAGCACATCGGCGAGGTCATGCTGGGCCGCCTGCGCGCCATGCAGGAGAAGTTCGAGGTGATCGGCGAGGTCCGCGGCCGCGGCGCGATGATCGCCGTCGAGCTGGTCAAGCCGGGCAGCAAGGAGCCGAACCCCGAGGTCACCGCCGCCGTGGCGAAGGCCTGCCACGCCGAGGGCCTGGTCGTGCTGACCGCCGGCACCTACGGCAACGTGCTGCGCTTCCTGCCCCCGCTGGTGATGCCGGAGCACCTGCTGGCCGAGGGCCTGGACATCATCGAGGGCGCCTTCGCCGGCGTCTGACGGTCCCGGGGCGGTGGACAGCAGCCGAGCCCCGTAGGAGCGGCCCGGTCCTTCACGGACCGGGCC